>DASTFY010000196.1:0-3914 GCA_035719525.1 Acidimicrobiales bacterium | reverse complement strand
GCGGCGCCGGCGCGCCGGTACCGCTCGCACGACACCGGGCCAACGTTCCAGCCAGGGCTCCCGAGCGAACGCCCAGCCGGCGTCGGCGAGGGTGCCGGCCACCGTCGAGGCCGGCGGGCCGGCGTCGTCGTGGACCGCCTCCTCGTGTTCGACGCCGAGGAGCGCACGGATGGGCACCCGTCCCGGGAAGAAGTGGAGGTCGGCGTGCAGCACCTGGCCCACAGCCGGATCCGCGGCGAGGCTCTGGCCGAACGCGGCGAAGTCGAGGAACAGCGCCCACCGCCCGGTGTGCCGGCCCAGCAACCAGGTGCGCCTCACCGTGACGCGGTGCTCCTCGGTGTCGCTGCGGGCCACCACGTGCCAATGGTCGGTGGTGGGGGCGCCCGCCAGCACCTCCTCCTTGGCGATGGTCCAACCGACCGAGGTGCGCACACTCGTGGCGAGCTCCGGGTCGAGCTCCGGCGTCCGGCGTCCAGCCACCGCGAGCGTGTGGAGGGTGGCCAGCTCCGCGAGCACGGCGGGAAGCCCGGCGGGGCCCGCGTCCAGCAGTTCGGTGGCCCGCCGCACCCGATTGGCCAGCGCACCAGCCTGGGCGTCGACCAGGCGGGCGGCGGCCGCGTCCCAGCGGGAACGGTCCGACGTCTCCGGTGCCGTGAGGCCCCGCCGGACGTGGTCCACCAGCCACCGATCGAGCTCGTCCAGACCGGAGCGCACGCGGGCGGCCCGCTCGTCCGCCCGGCGATCCTTGCCTCGCCGGCTCGACGGCGCGCCCGGACGCCCCGATGAGCCCGACGGTGCCGCCGGGACAGGTGGTGCCGCGTGCTCGGGTGCACCCGCAGGGTCAGTCGAGGCCGTAGCGCCCCGGGCGGCCAGGAACGCCGCGGCGGCAGCCGGGCGCACCGAGGCCGGCACGTGGCCCTCAGCCCAGAGCAGCAGGAGGCCGATGGCGTGCTTGCACGGGAGCTTGCGGCTGGGGCACGAGCAGCGCCAGGCGGGGCCCGTGCGATCCACCACGACGTCATAGGGCTCGGCGGACGTGCCCCGGTAGCGGCCCCACACGCCCACGGCGTCGCAGCCGAGACCGGACCACGTCAGCGGCGTGGCCAGCCCGCGCGCCGCTTGCGCCACGGCCGGGTCCGGCGCCAGGGCCAGGACGTCGGCCGTCGACCACCGGTCCACCCCGAGCGGAGTGCTGACGCCACTGGCCACGACGCCGAGGGTAGCCAGGGGGTGTAGCGCTCACGAGGGAGAGGGCACGGTACTTCGAGAAGTCACTAGCGTGGGTCCATGAGCGAGGACCTTCCCAGCGCTCAGATCGCCGAGTCCGTGCTGGACCTCATCGGGAACACTCCTCTCGTCAAGCTGGGCCGCCTGGCCCGCGCTCATGGCTTGCACTGCACCCTGGTGGCCAAGCTGGAGACCACCAACCCGGGCGGATCTTCCAAGGACCGTCCCGCGCTGGAGATGGTGTTGGCGGCCGAACGCGACGGGCTCCTGCAGCCCGGCGGAACCATCGTCGAGCCGACCTCCGGCAACACCGGCGTCGGCCTGGCCATCGTCGCCGCGCAGCGCGGCTACCGCTGCCACTTCGTCACCACCGACAAGGTGGCGCCCGAGAAGGTCGACCTGCTGCGGGCCTACGGCGCCGACGTCACCGTCTGCCCCGTGGCGGTGCCGCCCGATCACCCCGACAGCTACTACTCGACGGCCGAGCGGCTGGTCAGGGAGATCCCTGGCGCCTACCGGCCCAACCAGTACGCCAACCCGGCCAACCCACTCTCGCACGAGCAGACGACCGGCCCGGAGATCTGGCGCCAGACCGCCGGGCGGGTCACCCACTTCGTAGCTGGCGCGGGGACGTGCGGAACGATCACTGGCGTGGCGCGACACCTGAAGCGGGTGAACCCGGCCGTGCAGGTCATCGCCGCGGACCCCGAGGGCTCGGTGTTCTCCGGCGGTTCCGGCCGCCCCTACCTCACCGAGGGTGTCGGCGAGGACTTCTTCCCCGACGCGTGGGACCCGTCCGTGATCGACCAGGTGGTGGCCTGCAGCGACGAGGAGTCGTACCTCATGGCCCGCCAGGTGGCCCGGGAGGAGGGGCTGCTGCTCGGCTCGTCCGGGGGCCTGGCGGTCGCGGCGGCCATCAAGGTCGGCCGGGACCTCAGCACCGACGACATGGTCGTGGTGCTCATCCCCGACTCCGGCCGCGGCTACCTCTCGCGTGTGTACAACGACGAGTGGATGGCGACCTTCGGGTTCCTGCGCGAGTGCGACCTGTGCGTCGGTGCCGTGCTCGAGGCCCGCAGCGAGGACCTTCCGGCGCTGCTCTACGTCAACCCGGAGCAGACCGTGCGGGAGGCGGTCGCCTTGATGCGCAGGACCGGCGTGTCGCAGCTCCCGGTGTGCAAGAACGATCCGCCGTTCGCGGCGGCTGAGGTGTCCGGCGCAGTGGACGAGCTGGCGCTCATGGACGCCGCCTTCCGCGACCCATCCCTCCTAGATACCCCGGTCGAGAAGGTCATGGGACCGAAGCTGCCGACCGTCGGCGTCGGGCAACCACTGTCCCGCGTGGTGGAGATGCTGGATCGGGCGCCGGCGCTGCTGGTCCTGGCCGGCGGTCGCCCCGTCTCCGTCATGACGAGGACGGACGTCCTCAGCTTCCTTTCCCCCACCGGCCCCGCCGGAGCTTGACGTGGCCGACCAGGAGGAGCGCGAGGGCCTGGGCTTCGAGACCCGGGCCATCCACGCCGGCCAGCCGGCCGACGCGGCGACCGGCGCGGTCGTCACCCCGATCACGCTCTCGACCACGTTCGCACAGCGGGCGGTCGGCGAGCACCAGGGCTACGAGTACTCGCGCTCGGGCAACCCGACCCGAGCCGCGCTCGAGGAGTGCCTGGCCTCGCTGGAGCAGGCCGACCACGGCTTCGCCTACGCGTCGGGGCTCGCCGCGGAGGACTGCGTGCTGCGGCTGCTGCGCCCGGGAGAGCGCATCGTGCTCGGCAACGACGCGTACGGTGGCACCTACCGGCTGATCTCGAAGCTCTACGGCTCCATCGGATACCCGTGGACCGCGCTCGACCTGACCGACCTCGACGCCTTGCGGGCGGGGTGGCAGGCGGACACCCGCATCGTGTGGTTGGAGTCCCCGACCAACCCGCTCCTCACCTGCATCGACATCGAAGCCGTCGCGACCGTCGCCCACGAGAACGGCGCGCTGGTCGTCGTCGACAACACCTTCGCCACGCCCTACCTCCAGCAGCCGCTCACGCTCGGCGCCGACATCGTCGTCCACTCGGCCACGAAGTACCTCGGCGGGCACTCCGACGTGATGGGCGGTCTCGTCGCCGTCGACGACGGCGAGCTGGCCGAGCGGATCGGCTTCACCCAGAACGCCGCGGGCGCGGTGCCCGCACCCTTCGACTGCTACCTGGTGCTGCGCGGCCTCAAGACGCTGGCAGTGCGGATGGACCGCCATTGCTCGAACGCTCGCGCCGTGGTCGATCTCCTCGTCGGTCACCCCGCGGTCGAGCGCGTCCTGTATCCCCAACTCCCCGACCACCCGGGCCATGCTGCGGCCGCCCGCCAGATGCGCGACTTCGGCGGCATGGTCAGCTTCGTGTTGCGCGGCGGTGAGGAGAGCGCGCTCGAGGTGGTGCAGCACACGGAGCTGTTCACGCTGGCCGAGTCGCTCGGCGCGGTGGAGTCGCTGATCGAGCACCCGGCGCGCATGACGCACGCGTCCGCGGCCGGGTCACCGCTCGCGGTGGACCCCGCCCTGATCCGGCTGTCCGTGGGCATCGAGTCGATCGAGGACCTGATCGCGGACCTGGATCGCGCGCTCTAGAACGTCAGAGTGGCAGTGCGGAAGCGCAGGCTGAGGTGCGGTCCGGCGCTGCAGGTCGGTACCGCCTTGC
>DASTFY010000195.1:0-3799 GCA_035719525.1 Acidimicrobiales bacterium | reverse complement strand
GGCAAGACCCGGCTTGCGCTCATGCCGATGCGCAACCACTGGTGGAACGTCACGCTCTACCCCTCGGCCCGGGGTCTGACCACCCGACGTATGCCGGTCGAGGCCCACAATCTCGAGATCGAGCTCGACCTCGTCGATCATCGGGTGTGGGCTCGGACCACCGAGTCGGACGGGAGCTTCGACCTGCACGACGGGCTGTCCGTCGCCGAGTTCCACGATCGGCTCGGCCCGATGCTCGAAGGCCTCGACGTGCGGGTCGACATCCGATCCGAGCCTTTCGGCGTGCCGATGGCCACTCCCTTCGCCGCCGACCGCGATCACGCCAGCTACGACGCCGACGCCGCGACCCGAGTCCTGCGCGTCCTGCACTGGAGCGCCGACGTGTTCGAGGAGTTCGCCGGGTGGTACTGCGGCAAGACCAGCCCCGTGCACGTCTTCTGGCACAGCTTCGATCTCGCCACCAGCCGGTTCTCCGGCACGCGGGCCGAGACACCATCCGGCGTCGACGCGGTCACGGCCGAGGCGTACTCCCACGAGATCATCAGTTTCGGGTTCTGGGCGGGGGATCGAACCAACCCCTTCCCCGCCTACTACTCCTACACCGCACCGGAGCCGGTCGGCCTCGCGCGGCAAGCCCTCCTGCCCTCGCAGGCCGCATGGGCCGCGCAAGCCAACGGTTCGCTCGCCATCCTCCGCTACGACGACGTCAGGGGCGCTCCCGACCCGAGGTCGACGCTGCTCGAGTTCCTCCAGAGCGCGTACGAAGCCGGCGCATCACTCGCGGGCTGGGACCTCGCCGACACGGCAACGCAATGGTGCCCGGTTCCGACCGACCGGCTCACCCGTCTCTCCACCGCCGCCGACAAGCCCGCGCGGCCGTGATGGCCGGCCTGAACTCGACGCTGGGAGAAGGTTGTGTCGCCGACAACGGAGCGGCGAGAGTGGGACAACGCGCAAACCGTGAGCTGTGGCGGACGCTGGCTCCGATACTGCGTGACGTCAGAGCATGACCGAGGACAGTGACCTGGCGTCCCGTCCGTGCAGGAGCTTCCCACGGGGACCGTGACGTTCCTGTTCACGGACCTCGAGGGCTCGACCCGGTTGTGGGAGTAGCGGCCCGAGGCGATGCGCGAGGCGTTGGGGACTCACGACGTAATCGTGCGGGACGCGATCGACTCCCACGGTGGCGTGGTGCTCTCCGAGATGGGTGACGGGATGGCCGGGGCGTTCGCGTCACCCACGGAGGCGATCGAGGCGGCCGTCGCCGCGCAGGTAGGGCTCGGGATGGGTGTCTGGTGGGAGACGGGTCCGTTGCTGGCGCGGATGGGCCTGCACGCGGGGGACGGCGAGCTCCGGTGCGATGGTCAGTATGTGAATCAGCCGTTGGAACCGGTGTGCCCGGTTGATGGCGATCGCCCACGGAGGCCAGGTGGTCGTGTTCCTCAACGCGCCTGGACGGCGCGGCGGATGCCGAGGTGGATCTCGTGGGCGACGAGCGCTTGACCGTGGTCGGCCAGGTGGACGGTGTCGGCGACGCGGACCGGTGCCGGAATCCCGGCGCCCGTCTGCCGGGTGGCGATCCACTCTCCGTCGGGCCCTCCCACGGCGGTGGCGGCGTCGACCAGCGTGACGTCGGGGTGCCGGGCGGCAATGGCCTGGTACTCGGCCCGGAGGCGGTCCGTCA
This sequence comes from Acidimicrobiales bacterium, assembly GCA_035719525.1. Classification (GTDB taxonomy): domain Bacteria; phylum Actinomycetota; class Acidimicrobiia; order Acidimicrobiales; family Ilumatobacteraceae; genus DASTFY01. The sequence continues at coordinate 2,115 of DASTFY010000195.1, read as the reverse complement.
CCCGCTGGACGCGGGCGCTGATCATCGGTGGGGGGAGCACCAGGACGACCTCGGCTCCCGTGCTGATCGCCCGGGTCACGTATCGCTCGCCCTGCTGTCCCCACTCCTCCGCGAAGGCCGGCGCGTACACGTCGGGAACCGTTCGACCGTCGGCGGCCACCCACATCTGGGCCGGGTCACTCGTGTAGTTGCCGATGAAGAGCATGACCACGAGGTCGGGATCGAACTGGTTCAGCGACGCCGGGAGTTGCGCCGGCCAGTCGAACACGTCGGGGGTGAGCAGGCCGGAGCCGTTCACCCCCGCGTTGTGGACCCGGTAGCGGTCGCCGAGCTGGTCGGCGAGGGCCGGTCCGGTCGACTTCATGATCGAGTCGCCCACGAGCAGGACGTCCCGCGGTGGCGGGGGCGTGGTCGGCGGCACCGTGGTGGGCGCCGTCGTGGTGGGGGCCGTGGTCGTCGTGGCCGGTTCGCTCTGGGCGGCGGTCGGGTCGACCAGGGCCAGCCCGGCCAGGAGGAGGGCCGCGGCCACGAGGGCCACGACCAGGATCGTCCGCGGGCGCGTTCGAACAGGGGTGGTGACCATGTCTTCCCTCCCAGTCGGTGGGTCTCCGCCCAGTAACGCACGGCCCCGGTCCGGCGTCTGTCTCCTGGCGCACACTCCTGTGCCACGATTGGTGCCGGCGAGGGGAGGACTATGCGGTCGTCGGCACTGCCCGGGGGGGCGCGCAACGAGTCGGTCTCACCTCAGCGGTGGCCGCTCTTGGCTGTCCTCGACGACACCGACGCCGGTGCCCTCCTCGATCAGGTGCAGCCCCGGGCGTTTCGGCGGGGCCAAGCCGTGCTGCACGAGGGCGCCTCGGCGGCCTGCCTGTACCTCATCGACGACGGCCACGCCGCCGTCCGTGTCGTCACCCCCGACGGTGACACGGCGATGATCCGGGTGCTCGGCCCGGGACAGCACTTCGGCGAGCTCGCCCTCCTGTCGCCGGGCGCCCGCACGGCGGGCGTCGACGCGCTCGACGACCTCTCGGTGCTGGCGCTCGATCGGGTCACCTTCGACCGCCTCCGGCAACGGCGCCCGAAGCTCGAGGCCATGCTCACCGAGGCGCTCGTGATGGAGGTGCGGAGGCTGACGCACTGCCTGACGGAGGCCTACCACCTGCCGGCTACGGAGCGGGTGACCCGGCGTTTGGTGGAGCTCGCAGGCGTCTACGGCTCGGGCTCCCGTGACCCGGTCACCATCCTGCTGACCCAGGAGGAGCTGGCGGAGCTGACCGGGGCGACGCGACCCACAGTCAACCGCGTCCTCCGGGCACTGGAGGACGACGGCGTCATCGAGCAGCAGCGCGGCCGCCTTCGCCTGCTCGACGTGGACGCCTTGGCCGGATCGACCACCGTCGACTGACCGTCGAGGCGCTGGGGTTCGGGCACGTGGCCGGTCTTGTTAACCGGGCTTCGTCGGTTCGAGGTCGCCCCGGCGTCACCACGCAACTCCTCCTCGCTCCCAGTTCCGCCTTGCCATCCAGACTGCCATTGCCGCCGCGGAGCGTCAGCGGCCCCAGGCGTCCTCGAGCTCGGAGTCGCCGACATTGGTGTCGAGCCAGTCCTGCAGGGATCGGGCTTGGTGCAGGAAGTCGACGATCCGGTCCTTGGCGCTCGGGGTGCCCAGCCAGGCGCCGGCGGACCACTCCCTCCAGGCGATCAGGCTCTTGTGGCGGAGCCACTCGATGCGCGGGTGGTCCTTGGAGTAGCCGCGGGGTGCGGTCTTGAGGACCTCCCGGCCCGTGACTTCGATGCCCGAGCCGCGCACCTGCTCGACGACCGCCTCGAGCTCGACGCCCGTGCGATCATCGGCGACCGCTTGGCGGAACCGCTCGAGCTGGTCTTTGGCCATCACGTACGTCCCGAGCCCGGCGGCCAGCCCCTCCGATGACAGCTGGACGTAGCCGCCACCGCCGAGCCGGGCACCCATCGCCGTCTTGTACGGCGACTTGTCGGCGCTGAAACGCACGTCTCGGTAGGGGCGGAAGATCTTCCCCTCGCCGAACTCGGCCGCCAGGTCGGCCAGCAACGCCTCCATCGGGGCCCGGACCTTGTCCTCGTACACCGCCTTGT
>DASTFY010000194.1:0-9845 GCA_035719525.1 Acidimicrobiales bacterium | reverse complement strand
GGGCCGGGCGTAGGGGCCGTCGGCTCGGCTCAGGTGGTGGACGAGCGCCCGCCCCAACCAACCGGCGGCGCCGGTCACGATCGTCACGTCAGGCGGGTGGATCCGGTCCGGCGTCGGTGCATCGGTCATCGTTTCACGGACTCGATGAAGCGGCGGGCGTTGCGGATGGCGACCGCCATCACCGAGGCCTGCGGGTTCACGCCAGGGGCATCGGGCAGGAGGGAGGCGTCGTTGACGTGGACGTTGCGGATGCCGTGCAACCGCCCGAAGCTGTCGGCGGCCGCCCGGTCGTCCTCTCCGAAGGGAACGGTGGAGCAGAGGTGGACCGTCATCACGCTGGCCCGGGAGACGGCGAAGGTGGCCTGCAGCGTGGCCAGGTCGACCGACCGGCGCACCACCGGCGCGCCGCGGTAGGAGGGGTACACCTCGGTGGCCCCCGCCTCCAGAAGCAGCAGGGCGAGGCGGGCCAGGCCGCGGTTGAGCAGAGCCCGGTCACGCCGGGTGAGACGGTAGGTGACGAGGGGATCGCGCAGGCCGGGCAGCGCCGTGACCCGTCCTCGACCCTCGCTGGTGATGGCCGCGTAGTACACCGCCAGGTGCTCCCAGTCGAGGATGGCCCGCCCGAAGCGGCCCCAGTCGTCGCTCAGCGCCAACGCCACCAGCCCGGGGGGCGAGGCCGAGCCACCGAAGGACAGGTCCGGCGCGAACTCCTTCACCTGATGGACCGGGACGTCGTCGACGACGTTGACGGCTTCGTCGAAACGGGCCGCCAGCTTCACCGTCGGGTGGACGGCCAGGGTCCCGCCGATGCGCCGTCGCAGCCCGGAGCGTTGGAGCAGGGCTGGCGTCTGGATGGCGCCGCCGCACACCACGACATGCGCGAAGTCCGCCGTGCCCGTCCCGGCGGGGCCACTCACCTGAGCTCGGATCGCCCGGTTCCCGTCCATGATCAACCGGTCCACCCGGTGATCCGTCAGCAGGCGGGCGCCGGCGGCCTCGGCTCGGGGGAGGTAGGTCTCGGTCATGCTCTGGCGGCGACCGGAACGGGCGTCGGTGCCGTCGGGGTACGACATCCATCGCGGGATCTCGTCGTGGTGCCAGCCGAGCTCGGCGGCGCCGCGCCGTAGCGCTTCGCTGGCCGGGGTCTGCGTGCCGGGCACGGTCTGGACCGACAGCTCCCGCTCGACCTCGTCGCAGATGCGGTACAGCTCGTCCGATTCGAAATCCACCAGACCCCGGTCGGTCCGCCAGCGCTCGAGGACCTCCTCCGGCGGCCGGCGGTACAGCCCGCTGTTCACCTCGGTGCCCCCGCCGGCGCAGCAGGCCTCGGTGTAGGCGATCGAGGGGAGGCCGAGAGCGGCCGTCACGCCGCCGGCCCGGTACTGGCGGTCCATCTGTTCGAGCGAGAAGGGGGCGACGTCGCCCTGGCGGACCATCGCTCCCTCTTCGAGCACGAGGACGTCGAACCCGGCTTCGGCCAACAGGGCGGCCGTCGGTCCGCCCCCCGCCCCGGAGCCCACGATCAACACGTCGGCCGACAGTCGCGGGCCGGGGCCCCGATCGGGCCCTTCGGGCGCTGCGGTCACGGGCGCTCCCCGCCGGGCCGGCCGTCGGGCGCCGTGTAGGGCCACGTGTCCCACACGTAGGCGAAGGCCAACGACCGCACGAGCCGCAGGTATTCACCGAGCACCGGGAGAGGCCGCCGGGCGAGGAAGGCCGTGAGCCGGTCGAGGCCCACCAGCCGGCCGAGCACCCCGACGCCGACCGCTACCAGGCCGACGCCGAGCCGCATGGGCGAGGGGAGCAGCGCGATACGCCGGCCGGTGAAGGCGACGACCTCGGCCCGGCGGTCGGCGGGCAGGCCGGGGAGGTCGTGCGCGACCACGCGGTCGCTGAACTCGGCGATCGCGCCCGGCGGCGGGAAGGCCGGGACCGGCAAGGCAGGCATCGGAGGGGGCATCGTAGTGGGGACACCCTGATCGCCTCCGGGCACCGGTACCGTTCGCGCCGTGCCCGACCCGGACCCTGCCGCTCCCGCGAGCCAGAGCCCGTCCGCCCCTGCGCAGGACGAGATCGACCGCTTGGTCGGCGAGATCATCGAGCGAGGCGTGCGCCGGGTGCACGTGCTGGCCTGGCGGGATCTGGACGACCCTGACGCCGGGGGCTCCGAGGTCCACGCCGACGAGTTCATGCGCCGGTGGGCGGCGGCGGGACTCGACATCGTCCACCGCACCTCGGCGGCGGCAGGGCTATCGGCGACCGCTCGCCGCAACGGATACGACGTCGTGCGGCGGGGAAGCCGCTACAGCGTGTTCCCACGGGCCGTGGCGTCCGAGTTGGCGGGGCCCATGGGGCCTTCCGACGGACTGATCGAGGTGTGGAACGGCGTGCCGTGGTTCTCGCCGGTCTGGTACCGCCGCCCCCATCTCACGATCCTGCACCACATCCACGGGCCCATGTGGGACCAGCTGCTTCCCCGTCCGCTGGCCGGTGCCGGCCGGGTCCTGGAGGCGAGGATCGCCCCGCCCTTCTACCGGCGCAGCCAGATGGTGACCCCTTCGGAGGCGACGAGACAGGAGCTCGTGGCTCTCGGTCAGCGGCCGGAGCGAGTGACGGCGATCGACAACGGCGTCGACCCGTTCTTCAGCCCTGGCGGACCCAAGAGCGACGTGCCGCTGGTGGTGGCGGCCGGGCGGGTGGCGCCGGTCAAGCGCTTCCAGCTCGTGCTCGAGGCGGCGGCCGAGGCCCGCCGTACGGTGCCGGACCTCCAGCTGCGCCTCATCGGCGAGGGTCCGCTACGGGTCGAGCTCCAAGCGTGGGTGAGGGCGCACGGCGCCGAGGAGTGGGTCGACCTGCCCGGTCACGTCGATCGGGAGCGGCTGCGGGCCGAGTACCGCCGGGCCTGGGTGGTGGCCAGCGGCTCTCTGGCCGAGGGCTGGGGTCTCACGCTCACGGAGGCCGCAGCCTGCGGCACGCCGGCGGTGGCCACCGACATCCGAGGCCACCGTTGTTCGGTGGTCGCCGGCCAGACGGGCGTGCTGGCCCCGCCGGAGCGGTTGGGCGCCGCTCTCACGACGATGCTGACCGACGGGCTGGGCCGCGAGCGCATGGCCCGGGCGGCGCAGCGTCGAGCTCGGACGCTCACCTGGGACGCGTCGGCGCTGGGCATCCTCCGCGTGTTCCACCGCGTCGTGCTGACCGGGCGGAGATAGCGTCACCGGACCGTGCGAACGATCGTGGTGCTGCCCACTTACAACGAGCGGGAGAACGTTGCCGGCCTGCTCGCCGCCGTGCGCTCGACGATCCCGGCCGCCGACATCCTCGTCGTCGACGACAACAGCCCCGACGGCACGGCGTCGGTGGTCGAGGAGGCGGCGTCGGAGCTGGGCCAAATCAAGTTGCTGCGGCGGCCCGGCAAGCACGGCCTGGGCAGCGCCTACCGCGACGGCTTCGCCATCGCCCTGGACGAGGCGTACGACGCCGTCGTCTCGATGGACGCCGACTTCTCGCACGATCCCGCGTCGCTTCCGGACCTGCTGCGCCTGCTCGACGCGGGCGCCGACGCGGTGATCGGGTCGCGCTATGTGCCGGGCGGTGACACGGTCGACTGGCCACTGCACCGGCGCTGGCTGTCCCGGTGGGGCAACCGCTACACGTCGCTCGTCCTGGGCCTTCAGGTGCGGGACTGCACGTCCGGCTTCCGGGCCTACCGAGCCGAGGCGTTGCGGGCCATCGATCCGGGCAGCACCAGCGCCGAGGGCTACGCCTTCCTCACCGAGCTCGTGCGGCGGCTGGTGCGGCCCGATTTCCGGGTGATGGAGACGCCGATCGTCTTTCGGGACCGTCGCTACGGCGAGTCCAAGATGTCCGGCCGGATCATCGCCGAGTCGATGGTCCTGGTCACCCGCTGGGGCTTGCGAGATCTCTTCGCCCGGATGCCGTTCGTACGATGAGCGACGGCGAGCGGCCCATCGCCGGCACCTATGGCGGGCTTCTCAGGCCGGCTGGACGACCTGGTCGAGCAGCCAACTCCCGACCGACAGGGCGGCCTGGTCCCGGAAGTGCAGCCCGTCGAATCGTAGGCGCTGGCCGTCGACCTCGGCCGAGTCGCAGGTGCTCGGAGTGGGACACACGAACAGGTCGAGGCGCAGAAGCGAGGCCCGGTCGGCGTGGCGGGCTACCGCGGCCGTGAAGGTCTGGCTCATGCAGTCGGTCATCCGGTCCATGTCGCCGACCTCGCCGTACACCCGGTGGTACGCGGGCAGCGCCACCACCACCCGCCCGCCCGCGCTGGAGAGGACCTCGATGGCACGATCGGCGAGCTGGCCGAAGCGCTGGTCGTAGGTGGGGTCGCAGGGCCGGACGGGCTGCCCGTCGATCACCCAGTCCATCATGAACCCGCCGTACACCATCACCACGACGTCGGGCTGGAAGCGCTGCACATCGTCGGGCCATTGCGCCACGATCTTGGGACAGATCGCCGGCTGCCGGTTGGTCTCGGGGCCGTTCTGGAATACGGCGCGCTCCTCGGTCAGCGAGCAACCTGGCGCGGCCCGGACGGCGACGTCGATGGCGCTGGCGCGCCCGACCTCCGCCAGCGACTCGGACAGCGAGTAGCCCACGGAGTCGCCGACCATCAGCACCCGCGGAGCCCGCTCCGCCGGGCGGGGGACCGGGGTGGCGATCGGTGCCACGGGTGGCGGAGGCGTGGTGGGGGCCGCGCTGGTGACGACGGTGGACGGCGCGACAGGCGCCGACGTGGTCGCCGTCTCGATCGGCTCGACGGCCGTAGCCGCGACGGCCGCAGGTCGCTCCTCCGTCCTCGGGGACTCAGCCACCGAGGTGGCCGCGCCCTCTGACCCCGGCAGCGCCCTGAGCAGCTCCTGCTCGTCGACCGGGCCGAGGCCCGGACGGGCGCCCGCGGTGCCGGCGAACGCGGCGGCGGCGCAGGCGAAGGCAGCCAATGGAGCGATTGCCGGCAGGCGCCAGGCCCGCAGACCACGGTGGCGCAGCGGCTGTTCGAGCACGATGTAGCTCAGGCCGGCCACGGCCAGCGTGAGGGGGGCGACCACGGCCGTGGTGGCCCACGGCCCGAGGTCGCCGCGCGACTGCACGGCCAGGAGGATCGGCCAGTGGGCGAGGTAGATCCCGTAGCTCCACAGCCCGACGATGCAGAGAGGTCGCCAGCCCAGCGCCCGCCCGAAGGCCCCGCCGCGGGCCTGGCTGGCGCCGAAGACGGCGAGCAGGCCGGCGGCGGAGACGGCGAGGAGCAGGCCGCGGTAGACCGCAGGATCACGCCCGTCGAGGGTGAACGCGGCCCAGACCAGCGCGGCGAGGCCGATGACGCCGACCACCGGCGCGGCACGGGCGAAGCCTGGACGCCCGGCGGGCCGGGTGCCGACCCGCAGCGCGCCCAGGGTGGCCCCGATGAGCAGCGCCGGCGCGCGGGTGTCCGTGCCGAGGTAGACCCGGTCGACCGAGGCACCGGCCAGCGCCAGGGCGACGGCCCACACCGCGAGCAGGCCGGCGCCGACCCCAGCGACGAGGGCCAGCCGTCGGGTCCCGCCCCGGGCCAGGGCGAACACGGCGACGAGCGGCCAGAGCAGGTAGAACTGCTCCTCGATGGCCAGGCTCCACACGTGGGCCAGCGGGCTGGGCTGCGCGAAGTCCTGCCAGTAGCCGGTGCCACGAACGATCGCCAGCCAGTTGCTGCTGTAGGTCAGGGCGCCCCATATGTCCTCGCGGATGACGCTGCGGGCCTCGGCCAAGGCCACCAGCAGGCCGAACAACGCCACGCCGGCCAGCAGGGCGAACAGTGCAGGCAGGAGGCGTCGGGCCCTCCGGGTCCAGAACGCCCTCAGGTCGACCCGGCGGGCCCGCTCGTGCTCGGCCACGAGCAACGAGGTGATGAGGTAGCCGGAGAGAACGAAGAAGGTGTCGACGCCGATCCAGCCGCCGCGCAGGACGCCGGTGTGGTACAGCAGCACGCTGATCACGGCCAGCCCCCGCAGCCCGTCCAGCGCGGGGCGATGGGCCAACCGTGGAGCCGATGGTGGGACTTGGAGTCGAGCCGCCGCCTCCGGAACCCGCACGCCCAGCGAGGCTACCGCCTCTCGCTCGGGCCGACCTGCGCTCAGCCGGCGTTCATGTCCGCGCTACGGCGGGCCCGGACCCAGGTCCAGGCGTGATCGAGGGCGGCCGCGGCCAGCACGACGATGGTGATCTCGGCCGGCAGCCGGAAGCGGGCCAGCCCGTAGAACGCCGCCGACACGATCACGACGAGGACGGGCATGGCCAGCAACGGCAGGAGCCGTGCCCCCCGTCGCTCCAGCACGATGCCGCCCACCACGGCCAGCGGCACCAACAGCCAGTACTGGACGACGCCTATCCACGATGCCCACCGCTCGCGCCCCTCGCCGGTGTTGTAGAAGATCATCTGGTCGATGCGCCACGCGCTCCAAGTCCGCGCTTCGCGGGCGGCGATGACGACCGGGAGTCGCTCGACGTGATCGCCGAGGTAGTCCAGGCCGGCCCGGCGGAAGATGGCGGACTTCTCGGACTGGTCGGGGTCGCCGGGCATCGGGTAGTCGAGCGCGCACTTCAGGCTCCATAGCCCGATCGAGGGCCCGGAGAAGGTCTCGGGGCAGTTGGCGCCGTACAGCGTCAGCCCCTCGTTGGTCGAGAGCAGCACCGGCCGCTCGAACCGGGTGAAGTTGAAGACGGTCCACGGTGCCAGCGCGGCGACGGTCACGACGAGCGCCAGGGCGAGGTGGCGCCAGCGGTCACCGCGGTCCGCTACCGCCCCGAAGCGGGTGAAGAGCATCACCGGCACGAGCACGAGCGGGATGACGAGCAGCATCTCGGCGCGCGCGAGCGCGGTGATCCCGGTCAGCAGTCCCACCAGCGCGGCGCGCCTAGGGCCGGGCCGGCCCAGGTACCAGTAGACCGAGAGAAGGAGCGCGGTGATGCACATGGCCGAGACCGTCTCCGACATCAGCAGCGCGTCGTTCATCCAGAAGTTGGCGTAGACGGCGGTGAGGGCCGCGGCCAGCAGACCGGCCCGCCGGCCCGCCACACGGCGGCCCAACAGGCCGATGGCGCCGACCACCGCCGCGCCGAGAACGGCCATGAGCAGGCGTTGGCGCATGATGGGGTCCTCACCCCACGACACGGGCGCCAGGAACACGGCAGTGAGCGGTGGGTGATCGGCGGCGGGCGAGCCACTGCGGAACGGCTGCTCGAACCCGCGCCCGTCGGCCAGGACCTGGGCCTGGGTCGAGTAGTAGAGCTGGTCACCGCTCAGCAGATCGCCGGGCTTGGCCGCCAGCACATAGGCCACCCGCAGGACGAGGGCGAGGCCGACGATCAGCAACAGGCCCCATCGGAAGGTCTCGGCGCGGATGGGCTCGCCCGTGCTGCGAGCCGTCATCGAGGCGACATCATCGAGGCGACATCATCGAAGGCGGCGTCGGCGCCCGCGGACCTGCTCGCCCACGGGCGAATAGCGCGCGATGCAGTACATCGCTCGCACGCCGTCACGCCAGCCGATCTTCTTGCCCTCGTCATAGGTTCGGCCGCTGTAGGAGATGCCGACCTCGTAGATGCGCCAACCGCCGGCCGCCACCTTGGCGGTGAGCTCCGGTTCGATGCCGAAGCGTTGCTCCTCGAGCGGGATCGACTGGATGACCTCGCGCCGGAACATCTTGAAGCAGGTCTCCATGTCCGTCAGGTTCAGGTTGGTGAACATGTTGGACGTGAGGGTCAGCACCTTGTTGCCCAAGGAGTGCCAGAAGTACAGGACGCGGTGCGGCTCGCCGGACTGGAAGCGGGAGCCGAAGACGACGTCGGCCTTGCCGTCCTCCAGCGGCGCGAGGAGCACGTCGTACTCCGCGGGGTCGTACTCCAGGTCAGCGTCCTGCACCACGACGTAGTCCGCGGTGGCCTCGGCGAAACCGAGCCGCAGCGCCGCCCCCTTGCCCTGGTTGTGGGGCAGGAGGAGAACCTTGACCCGGTCGTCGATCAGCTTGGGGAGCAGCTCCCGGGTGCCGTCGGTCGAGCCGTCGTCGACGATGATCAGCTCCTGCACCCACGGCGAGGCGACGACCCGGTCGACGACGGTCTCGACGGTAGGCCGTTCGTTGTAGCAGGGCATCACGACGGTGAGGCACGGCCGCGGGCTACGGGTCGACACGGAGGTCGAAGCGTAGCGGGGAGCGGTTCGGCCCAGAGAGCACTGCTCACGACCCTGAGCAGGTCGGCCGGTAGGGTGCGGCGGTGAGCAGAATCGCGGTGGTCGGTGCGGGCTACGTCGGCCTCACGACCGCGGCCTGTTTCTCGCACCTCGGTCACGAGGTGGTGTGCGCGGACATCGACGAGGAGCGCATCGCCCGCCTCGCCCGGGCCGACCTGCCGATCGTGGAGGAGGGCCTGGAGCAGCTCGTCCGCGACGGGATGCGTCAGGGTCGTCTGCGGTTCGTCGTCGGCGCCGCGGCGGCCGTCCCCGCCGCCGAGTTCGTCTACCTGTGCGTGCCCACCCCGCAGGGGGGCGACGGGTCGGTGGACCTCAGCTTCGTCGAGGCGGTCGCAGCGGAGATCGGTCCCCTGGTCGCGTCAGAGTCGATCGTGGTCAACAAGTCCACGGTGCCCGTCGGGTCGACCGGGGTCGTGCAGCGGGTGCTGCGCCGCCCTGACGTGCACGTCGTGTCGAACCCCGAGTTCCTGCGCGAGGGGTCCGCCGTGCATGACTTCCTGCACCCCGAGCGCATCGTGATCGGCGCCGACCACCAGGCCGCCGCTATCCGGGTGGCCAGCATCTACCTCGGCGTCGCGGCCCCGTTGATCGTGACGGATCCGGCGTCGGCCGAGATCATCAAGTACGCCTCCAATGCCTTCCTGGCCACGAAGCTCTCCTTCGTGAACGCCGTCGCCGCCATTTGCGAGTCGGTCGGGGCGGACGTCAACGACGTCGTCCTGGGGATGGGCTACGACGAGCGCATCGGTCGCGAGTTCCTGCGACCGGGGCCGGGGTGGGGCGGCTCCTGCCTGCCCAAGGACACGCGGGCGCTGATGCGCATGGCTGACGACGCCGGCTACCGCTTCGACCTGCTGCGGGCCAGCATCGACGTCAACGAACAGCAGCTCGAACGGATGGTCGACAAGATCGCCGAGGCCGTCGGCGGCGCGCTGGACGGGGTGACGGTCGCGGTGTGGGGGCTGACGTTCAAGGCCCGCACGGACGACCTGCGAAGCTCGCCGGCGCTGGCCGTGATCGACCGGCTCCAGGCGCGAGGGGCCGACGTGCAGGCCTACGACCCCACCGTCGGCGGCGCGCTGACCGGCTGGGACGCGTTGGATGTCCGCCCTGACCCGTACGCGGCCTGTGAGGGCGCGTCGGTGCTCGCGGTCCTGACTGAGTGGGACGAGCTGCGCTGGCTCGACTTCGACAAGGTGGCGGCGGTGATGTCCGCGGCCCACGTGGTCGACGCCAGGAACCTCCTGGACCGGGCCTCCCTCATCCGGGCTGGCTTCACCTACCGCGGCGTGGGCCGTCGCTGATGGCGCGCGTCGCCGTCGCCGGCGGGTCGGGGTTCATCGGCAGCTTCGTGTGCGAGGCCCTCGTGGCCCGCGGCGACCACGTCGTGGCCATCGACAGCCTCGCCACCGGACGTCGCGAGAACGTGTCGGCTCTCGCCGGTCACGCGCGCTTCGAGTTGATCGAGCACGACGTCTGCCAGCTCCTTCCCCGCGAGGGCATGCTGGCGGGGCCACTCGACCTGGTGATGCACCTGGCCTCTCCCGCCTCGCCGGACGACTTCGATCGCATCCCCCTCGACATCCTGGCCGCG
>DASTFY010000193.1:0-2566 GCA_035719525.1 Acidimicrobiales bacterium | reverse complement strand
CAGGCCCTGGCATGTCGAACTCATGAGGGCTGACAGGAGTTATGCGCTCAAGCATCGCGGTGCGCCGACGACGCGTCGGAAAACCGTCATCGAAGAAACCACCGACGAGTATTCCGGCAGGTCAAAGCCAGTATGGTGGGCCTAGCTCGACTTGAACCAGCGGCCTCATCCTTATCAGAGATGGATGGCCGAGCGCTGTGCTATCCGGCCTTTTCGCTGGTGGTGTTACTCCGTAAGTCCTACAAGGATGGGGTGAACCGCTGTCCGCCGCCGAGCGTCCGGCGGTACGTCGCTGGGTCTGGCCTTGGTCACCCTCCCGGCCATCGATGGCCATCAATCTGCCATGGACCAGGTGGACAGAGGATGCGATCGAGGTCAAGCATCTTGAGGAGGCCGGTGAGCGCTGACCGGCGGCGCTGGCGCGGGTCGGCGCTGGCGAATTGGCGATGGGCTCACCCCTCGTGAGCTTGGAGCGTGATCCCCTCGGGCGTGATGGTGAACTCCCGGACCTGGGGTTGGTGGAGGCTGGCTCGGGTCTTGAGCACGGTCAGGGTGCGTCGCACCTCAGACTGGTGGCGTAGGTACTGCAGCACCACGACGTTGTCGGAGACGTGGGAGACGCCCATCTCCGACAGCCGGACGAGTTGGAACAGCTCTCGCAGCTCGTAGGTCATGAGCAGGCTGACCCCGAGCCGGGAGCAGCGCTGCACCAGGGAGTACAGGTATTCGCGGTAGCGCGCCTCGTCGCCGGCGGCGAAGGCGAGGTCGCCGAGGCTGTCGATCAGGACTCGTCGGGCGCCGGTGCGTTCGATGGCTGCCAGGAGCTCATGGACCCATTGGTCGATGTACAGGTCAACGGGGGAGCGGTACAGCAGCTCGATCCCATCCTCGGCCAGCGACCAGCCGAAGCCTTGGGCGACCCGCGCCAGCTGGGTCGGGTTCTCCTGCAGGGTGGCGATGATGCCTGGCTCGCCGCGGCGGGCGCCGCTGACGATGAAATGCAGGCCCATGAGGGTCTTGCCCGCGCCCGACGGGCCGGCGATCAGGGTGGCCGCCCCCGGCCAGTAGCCGTCGGTGAGCATGGTGTCCAAGACGGGGATGCCTGAGGAGATCCGCTCGTTGGGCAGCGGGTAGGCGGCCGGGTCCACGGGGTCGGCCAGGCGCGGGAAGACCTCGATGCCGGCCGCCGATAGCCGGTAGGCATGCTTGCCGGACAAAAAGCCCGACCCCCGCAGTTTGAGCACCTGCAGCACCCGCAGCTCCCGCTGGCTGGCCTGGTCGGTGGATAGGCTGACGATGGCGTCGGCGACGGCGAACTCCGGAGCGGTGGTCAGCGCGGCGCGGTCATACTCGCCAAGCCACAGCGAGGTGACCGGAAACGCGCTGAGGCGGCCCGAAAGGCTGTGGAGGAACCGTCGGAACTCCCCCTGGTCGGCCGCGTAGAACGAAAGCGCCTTGAAGCTGTCAATCACGAGGATCCCGGGCCGGCGCTCCTTGACCAGCGCGCCGATCCGCTCCAGCACCCCGGACAGTCCCTGGGTGCCGAGCAGCTCACCCACATCCTCGTAGAACACCGCCCGACCGACCGCCGCGGGATTAAAGAAGGCCATTGTCTGGCCGTAGCGCAGGACCTTCTCCAGCGGCTCCGAGACGGTCGTCAGGTAGACGGCAGGCCGCTCGGGGGTGGCGTTGTGGAACACGTACTGCTGGGCCAGGATGGTCTTGCCGCTGCCGGGCGGTCCCACCACCAGGTTGATCGCGTGGGCGGGGAAGCCGCCGCCCAGGATCGCGTCCAGCTGCTGGTTGCCGCTGGCCAGGCGCCCGCCAGCCTGCGACCCGGCCGTCATGGCAGCCCGCCAGCGGTGCGACGAAGAAACGCGCTGGCGCCGAGCAGGTCCTTGATGGCAGAGACAAGCTGCAGCGGGTCCAGCGGCTTCTGCAGGAATGCGTCCGCGCCCGCCTCCAGGGCAGCATCACTGGTGTCCAGGGTCGAGACGGCCAGGATCGGGGCGTCGCTGCGCTGCTTGAGCTGCCGGCACAGCTCCAGCCCGCCGCCACCCGAGATGAGCAGGTCGATCACGGTCATGCTCGGGGTCAGCTCCTCGGACCGGCGGGTGGCGTCGGCGGCGTCCAGCGCGGCGGCGACCTCGTAGCCCTCGGTGCGCAGGAAGTACTCCGACAGCTCGGCGGCGTGGGGGTCGCGCTCGGCGAGCAGGATCAGCAGCCGCGTCCTGCCCGGTTCGGGATTGCCGAACGACAACGACCCGGCGGCCAGCCGCTCGGCGAGCAGCCGATGGGCGTCGGCGGGGGCCATGCCCTGAGCAAGCTGGACCTTGACGAAGCGGAGCTGATCGACCTGATCGCGCGAGTACAGGCGATGGCCGCCCGGGCTGCGCTCTGGGACCGGGAGCCCGTAGCGTTCCTCCCAGGTCCGCAGGGTCGCGGGCGGGATGTCGAGCATCCGGGCCACCGCGCCGATGCTGTAGATGGGAGGGCTGGTCACGGTCGGACCATAGCCGGCCCGTCATCCTTACACAAGTCTGAACCGATATCTGTGAGGGAAGAT
>DASTFY010000192.1:0-8330 GCA_035719525.1 Acidimicrobiales bacterium | reverse complement strand
TGGAGGCGGCTAGGTCGTGCTCGCTCTCGCCCACGAGCGCGCGGAGGTGATCGCTCGACACCACCTGGCGCGGAGCGAACCAGCGCTCGGCCCAGGTCGACTTCCCGGACCCGGCCGGGCCGACCAGCACCAACACGCAGGGTGAGGGGAGCGACGCCGTGTCGGCCATGCCGCCCGGACGTTAGGCGCCACCGCGGCCCGGCCCTACGCTCACGTCATGGCTGGCGACGAGGTCAGATCGACCGACTCCGGCATCGAGGTGCGCCCGCTCTACACGGCCGAGGACCTGGCCGGCTGGGACGCGGCCGAACAGCTCGGCCGGCCGGGCCAACCGCCGTACACCCGGGGCATCTACCCGTCGATGTACCGGGGCCGACTATGGACGATGCGGCAGTACGCCGGCTTCGGCACCGCCGAGTCCACCAACGAGCGGTTCAAGTTCCTGCTGGCGGCGGGCCAGACCGGGCTGTCGTGCGCGTTCGACCTCCCGACCCAGATGGGATTTGACTCGGACCACCCGCGGGCGCAGGGCGAGGTGGGCAAGGTCGGCGTGGCCATCGACTCCATCGAGGACATGCGCCTGCTGCTGTCCGACATCCCCCTCGACCAGGTCACGACGTCGATGACCATCAACTCGACGGCGGCCATCCTCCTGCTGCTGTACGAGCTGGTGGCCGAGGAGCAGGGGGTCGCGGCGGACGCCATCGGCGGCGGCACGATCCAGAACGACCTGCTGAAGGAGTACATCGCCCGCGGGACCTACATCTACCCGCCTCGGCAGTCGATGCGGCTGATCACCGACATCTTCGCCTACTGCCAGGAGCGCATCCCGCGCTGGAACACCATCTCGATCTCCGGGTACCACATCCGCGAGGCCGGCTCGACGGCCGTGCAGGAGATTGCGTTCACGTTGGCCAACGCCATCGCCTACGTCCAGGCCGCCCTCGACGCCGGGCTCGACGTGGATGACTTCGCCCCCCGCCTGTCGTTCTTCTGGAATGGCCACAACAACGTCTTCGAGGAGGTGGCCAAGTTCCGGGCCGCCCGCCGCATGTGGTACCGGATCATGTCCGATCGGTTCGGCGCCCGGACCGAGGCCGCCAAGCTGCTGCGCTTCCACACCCAGACCGGCGGCTCGACGCTGACCGCCCAGCAACCCGAGACCAACATCGTCCGCGTCGCCGTGCAGGCTATGGCTGCGGTGCTCGGCGGCACGCAGAGCCTCCACACCAACGGCTTCGACGAGGCGCTGGGCCTACCTACCGAGCGGGCGGCCCGCATCGCCCTTCGCACGCAGCAGGTGATCGGGTACGAGAGCGGCATCGTCGACACGCCGGACCCGTTGGCGGGGTCCTACTACGTCGAGTCCCTCACCGACGAGGTCGAGCGGCGGGCCTGGGAGTACATCGATCGCATCGATGCCCTCGGGGGCGCGGTGGCCGCCATCGAAGCCGGCTTCCAGATGGACGAGATCGACCAGGCGGCCTACGAGTACACCAAGTCCATCGACGACGGCGAGCGGGTGATCGTCGGCGTCAACCGTTTCGTGGTCGAGGGCGACGCAGCGCCCGAGGTGCTCTCGATCACCCCTGAGCTCCAGGCCGGTCAGGTGGAGCGGGTGCGTCGCTTCAAGTCCGATCGCGATCCGGTCGCGGTCGCACGCCACCTGGAGGACGTGCGCGCCGCGGCCCGGGGCACGCAGAACCTGCTCCCGCCCATGCGGGCCGCGCTGGCCAGCCGCTGCACGCTGGGCGAGGTGAGCGACGCACTGCGCGACGTGTTCGGGATGTTCCACCCTGGCCGTTGATGCGGGTGGTGCGCCCGGCTTGGCCGGCGCACCGCAACGACGCCTGAGGCATTGCCGAGTGAAGCGAGTAGGAGCCAGCCGAAGCGCAGCGGCGGATGGCGACGAAGAGACAGCGGTGAGCGGCGACGAAGGAGTCAGCTCGGGCCCGGTGTGTCCGGCTTGGGCCGGCGCACCGCAACGACGCCTGAGGCATTGCCGAGCGAAGCGAGTAGGAGCCGATCGAAGCGAAGCGGAGAGCGGCGACGAAGAGTCAGAACACCTCAGGCCGCAACGTGGGAAAGAGGATGACCTCCTTGATGGTGGTCACGCCGGCCAGCAACATGGCTACCCGGTCGATGCCCACGCCCAGCCCGCCCGTGGGCGGCATGCCGTATTCCAGCGCCCTCAGGTAGTCCTCGTCGACCGTGCCGGCCCCCAGATCGCCGGCCTCTTTGGCTCGCTGCTCGTCCTCGAAGCGCCGCCGCTGCTCGACCGGGTCGTTCAGCTCGCTGTAGCCGTTGGCCAGCTCCCGTCCCCCGACGTACAGCTCGAAGCGCTCGGTCAGGTACGGGTCGTGACGGTCGACCCGGGCCAACGGGCTGATCTCCACCGGGTGGCCGGTGACGAAGACCGGGCCGGTCAGGTCGTCCTCCACTGTCGCCTCGAACAGCTCCTCGATGACCTTGCCCGACCCCCAGTGGGGCATCCACGCCACGCCCCGCTCGTCGGCCAGCTCGCGCAGCTTCGACACCGGCTGGGAGGGATGCACCTCGTCGCCCAGCGCCTTGCTGGTGAGCTCGACCATGCTGGCGCGGGGCCACGGTGGGCCGAGGTCGACCGCGGAGCCGCCCAGGTCGATGACGGTGGTCCCCAGCGCGTCCCGTGCTCCCTGGAGGACGAGCACCTCGGTGATGGCCATCACGTCGGTGTAGTCGCCGAAGGCCTGATACAGCTCCAGCATCGTGAACTCGGGGTTGTGCCGGCTGGACAGGCCCTCGTTGCGGAACACCCGCCCGATCTCGAACACCCGCTCCATCCCCCCGACGATCAGCCGCTTCAGGTGCAGCTCCAGCGCGATGCGCAGGTGCAGTTGGAGGTCCAGGGTGTTGTGGTGGGTGACGAAGGGGCGGGCGTGGGCGCCGCCGGACTCGAGGTGGAGGATTGGCGTCTCGACTTCCACGAAGCCGTGTTCGGTCAGGGTGGTGCGGAACGAGGTCACCACGGCATGGCGGATCTCGAAGACCCGACGGGCCTCCTCGTTGACGACGAGATCTGTGTAGCGCTGGCGGTAGCGGGTGTCGACGTCGGTCAGGCCCTTCCACTTGTCGGGCAGTGGGCGCAGCGCTTTGGCCAGCAGCTCGAAGCGGTCCACCTTGACGGAGAGCTCTCCCTTCCTGGTCACCATGACCGTGCCCTCGACGCCCACCCAGTCACCCAGATCGAGGGCGTCGAAGCCGTCGTGCGCGTCCTCGCCCAGGACAGCCCGGGAGACGAAGAGCTGCAGCTCTCCGGTCCGATCGCGAAGGGTGGCGAAGGTCAGCTTTCCCTGCCGGCGGATGAGCACGAGGCGGCCGGCCACGGCGACCTGCTCGTTGGTCTCGGTCCCGGCCGGGAGCTCGGCGTTGGCCTGGCGGATCTCACCCAGCGTGTCGGAGCGATCGAAGCGATAGGGGTAGGGGTTGGTGCCGTCCTCCCGGAGCGCCTCGAGCTTGGCCAGGCGCAACATCGTCTCTGGGTGCGGGGCCGGGTCCACGGTCGCCTCACGCTAGTGCCGCCGCCAGGTTCGACCGGAGCGAAATGTGACGATACGGTTACGGCCCTTGCCTGCCCTCCGGCGACCCCTGGCGGTGCTCGGCGCCACGACGATGGTGGCGCTGGCCGCGGCCTGTGCCCCTACGCGTCCGCCGCCACCACCGGTGCTGGTGGGCACGCCCGGCCCGGTCACCGAGCGGGTCACCGTCTCCCAGTTCCGGGACCTGGAGCCCGACGTCCAGCAGGCCGCCTTCGCCGCCGCCGCGGACGTCGGTGCCGGCGCCGCCCTTCTCCACGGTGGCACCCTCGGCTTGTACGGCTGGTATCGCAACGGGGTCGCGCAAGCACTGGCGCCCACCGGCGGCCAGTGGCCGATGTCCTCGGCCGCGGTCGAGCCTGTCTCGGCGGTCGAGCTGTACGGCCAGGCGATCGGCGACAACCTCGCCGCCGGGCAGGCCGTGATCAGCCGCACCTCGGCCGGGCTGTTCGGTATGACGGTGGGCGACGGGATCGTCCTGCGGAACTGGAGCGGTGGCACCACCAGCTTCGCCATCGGAGCCGTCGTGGACGACACCCAGCTCCCGGCCGAGCTCGTGGTGTCGACCACCTCCGCCCGCGCCATGGGCTTCGTGCGCCCGACCAGCGTCCAGATCTACGGGTTCTCCTCCCGCCAGGCGGTAAAGGATGCGCTGGCCGCCCGCGGCCTGGCCCGTTCGGACGTGCGGATCGGCAACGGTGGTGCCGGTACGACGACGCCGGACGCCACGCTGGGTTTGGCCGAGACCAAGGCCAAGCTGGGCCAGTTCTGGTACGTGCCCCGGGGCGACGGCTGGGTCACCATCGATCCGGCCTGGGAGGCCGCAAACCTCGTCCGCACCGCCTTCACCGGGATCCCGATCGTCGCCACCTGCCACCGCGTCGTCACCCCGGCCATCCAGGGAGCGCTCAACGAGATCGCAGCCGCGGGGCTCGCCGGCGCCATCGACACCGTCAACACCAACCGTTACGGCGGCTGCTTCGCCCCTCGCGAGGTCCGCGCGTCGGGCGGAACGACGGGTGGCAACCTGTCACGGCACACGTGGGGCATGGCGCTCGACATGAACACTGCCACCAATCCCATGGGTGGGGTGCCGACCATGGACTGCCGCGTCGTGCGGATCTTCCGCAAGTGGGGGTTCGCGTGGGGCGGCAACTTCAGTACACCGGACGGCATGCACTTCGAATGGGTGGGCGAGGACCGCAGCCAGATCAGCTACCCGTCGACCTACTGCGCCAACCCGGCGACCGGTGGCGGTGCGACCTCGTCGGCCGAAAGCGCACCGTCCGAGCCCGCGTCCCTGCTGGAACCGTACGAAGGCGAGTGACGGGCGCCCACGGACATCGCAGGGGCCGCCGCACTAGCCTTCCAACGTGACCGTTCGGTTCGTCATCATCGGTGGGGGCCCGGCCGGCAACACCGCGGCCACCCATGCCGCGCGCCAGGGGGCCAAGGTCACCCTGATCGAGCGGGACATCGTGGGCGGCGCTGCCCACCTGTGGGATTGCATCCCGTCGAAGACGATGATCGCGACCGGCGGGGCGATGAGCTTCGCCCGCCGCCTCGGTGGCATGGGCCTGGAGGCGGTTTCGGTCGAGGTGCACCCGGCCGGACTCAAGGACCGGGTCGACGGGATCGTCACGCGGCTGAACCGCTCCATCACCAGCCTGCTGGACAGCCAGCGGGTGCGCGTGCTGAAGGGCTCGGCCCGCTTCGTCGGCCCGAACGAGATCGAGGTCGTCACGGTCGACGGCACGGAGGTGATCCCGGCCGACGCCGTGCTCATCTCCAGTGGCTCTCGGCCCCGCATACCTGAGTTCTGCCAGCCCGATGGGGATCGGGTACTCACCACGAGGGACTGCTACCCGCCCAAGGTGATCCCGGAGCATGTCGTCGTCATCGGGTCGGGCGTCACCGGCGTGGAGTTCGTCCACATGTTCAGCTCGCTCGGCTCGCGGGTCACGCTCATCGTGTCGCGCCAGCAGGTGCTGCCGACCAAGGATCCCGAGGTCGCCGCCGCACTCGAGGTCAACTTCCTGGAGCGGGGGGTGACCCTCCTGAAGGGTGCGCGGGCCAACGCCATCGACCGGACCGAGGACGAGGTCATCGTCACCTGCGACGACGGTCGGGTAGTCCGGGCCAGCCATGCCGTGCTGGCCATCGGCTCGGTGCCCAACACGGCCGACCTGGACGTGGAGAACGCCGGCGTCGAGTTGGACGGTGGCGGCTACGTCCACATCAACCACCATTGCCAGAGCAACGTGCCGCACATCTACGCCGCCGGCGACGCCAGCGGCAAGCTGCCGTTGTCCTCCGTGGCCGCCATGCAGGGCCGGAAGGTGGCCGAGCACGTGATGGGGTTGCACACGCTCGAGCACCGTCACCTCGACTACGACAAGGCCGCCTCCGCCATCTTCACCGAACCCGAGATCGCGGACGTCGGCCTGGCCGAGGCCGAAGCCTTCGCGCTGGGCCGCAAGATCAGGGTCACGAAGGTGCCGTTCTCCGTCACGCCGAAGGCCCTGATCAACAACGATGCCCGGGGCTTCGTCAAGATCGTGTCCGACCCCATGACCGGCGTCGTGCTCGGTGGGTCGATCGTCGGGCGCCACGCCGCGGAGCTCATCAGCGTCCTGGCGCTGGCCGTCACCGCCGGCCTGCGGGTGAACGACATCGTCGAGAGCCTCCTGGTCCACCCCGCGCTCGCCGAGGCCCTGGCCGAGGCGGCCGAGTAGAACCTCGGGCGGCGGGGTCGCAGGCCCTCAGACTCAGGGCGCG
The DNA here is from genome assembly GCA_035719525.1 of Acidimicrobiales bacterium. GTDB lineage: Bacteria > Actinomycetota > Acidimicrobiia > Acidimicrobiales > Ilumatobacteraceae > DASTFY01. The sequence continues at coordinate 1,977 of DASTFY010000192.1, read as the reverse complement.
ACTGGGCCGCTTACGTTCATGGCCGAGGTGAGCGCCATGGTCGCGACGAAATCGGCCATGAACGAGCTCGGACGCCCGCGCGGCTCGATGAACAATGCCGGGTGAGCACGGACGCCGTCGAGCGTCAGCCGATCACGACGACGATGTCGCCTGCTCCGACGGTGTCGCCGGCGGCCACCTTGACCTGCTGGACGGTGCCCGCTCGCTCGGCCTGGATCTGGTTCTCCATCTTCATGGCTTCCAGCACGACCACCGGTTGGCCGGCCTCCACCGTGGCGCCCACCTCGACCAGCACCTTCACGATGGTCCCCTGCATCGGCACAGTGACCTCGCCGCTGCCCGTTCCCCCCGTGGCGGCCCCTGACGACCGGGTGGGACGGTGGGCCCCGGCCGCGCCGCCGGCGACGGGGCCCGCGGCGACGGTGGCCGGCGCCTCCGGCACCCACAACGCGACCGAGAACCGCTTTCCGTCGACCTCCACCGTGGTCGAGCGTCGGACCATCGGGCCTTCGCCGTCCGCTGGCGGCTCGGGTGCCCAAAGGGCCTCCACGCCCGACAGGTCGAGGCGCTCCTCCACCCAGTTGGTCGAGTGGGTGGCCTCCTGGAAGTCCGGATGGCGGAGGATGGCCAGGTCGGCAGGGATGGTCGTGGCGACGCCCTCCACCACCATCTCCTCCAAGGCCCGGATGGCCCGGGCGATGGCGACGGGCCGGTCGCGCCCCCACACGATCAGCTTGCCGATGAGGTTGTCGTAGTACTGGCTGATGGTGTCGCCGCTCTCGTAGCCGCCGTCGAAGCGCACTCCGAACCCCTCCGCTGGCACGAGACGGGTGATGGTCCCGGGGCTGGGCAGGAACCGGCCACCGGCCGGGTTCTCGGCGTTGATCCGGATCTCGATGGCATGGCCCCGCCGCTGCGCCAGAACCTCTTCCTGACTCATCGGCAGCGGCTCCCCGGAGGCCACCCGTATCTGCCATTCGACCAGATCGATCCCGGTGACCATCTCCGTCACCGGGTGCTCCACCTGGAGCCGGGTGTTCATCTCGAGGAAGAAGAACTCGCCGTCCTGGTAGATGAACTCGACCGTCCCTGCGTTGCGGTACCCGACGGCCTTGGCCACCTTCACGGCCGCGGCTCCCATCGCGTGGCGCGTCTCTTCGGGGAACGCCGGAGCCGGGCTCTCCTCGACCAGCTTCTGGTGGCGTCGCTGGGCCGAGCAGTCGCGTTCGGAGATCCAGACCACCTCGCCGTGCTGGTCGCCCACGATCTGCATCTCGATGTGGCGGGGCCAGGTGAGATAGCGCTCGATGTAGACCTCATCCCGCCCGAAGTAGGCCTTGGCTTCCCGCTGCGCGGACTCGATGGCCGCCTCTACCTCGTCGGCCGACCGCACGACCTTCATGCCTCGGCCCCCGCCGCCGAACGCGGCCTTGATGGCCAGCGGCCAACCATGCTCGTCACCGAACGAGCGCACCTCTTCCGCGTCGGTGATGAACTCCGTCGTCCCGGGCACGCAGGCCACACCACCGCGGATGGCGGCCAGGCGCGACGAAACCTTGTCGCCCATCTCGACGATGGCCTCGGGCGGGGGACCGATGAAGGTCACCCCGCGCTCGGTGATGGCGCGGGCGAAGTCGGCGTTCTCCGAGAAGAACCCATAGCCCGGGTGGAGGCCGTCAGCTCCGCTCTTGACCAACGCGTCGAGGATGGCCTCGGTGTTCAGGTAGCTCTCCGCCGCGGTCTGTCCGCCCAGCGCGAACGCTTCGTCGGCCAGGCGCACGTGGAGGGCGTCCCGATCGAGCTCGGAGTAGACCGCCACGGATCCGACGCCGAGCTCGCGGCAGGCTCGGATCACACGGACGGCGATCTCGCCCCGGTTGGCGATCAGGATCTTCTGGAGCATCGGAGTCGTATGTTGGTGCGGTGAGCCCTTCGGCCGCCACCCCATCCTCCGGGGAGGGGTGGCCGGAGCCGTTC
>DASTFY010000191.1:0-3463 GCA_035719525.1 Acidimicrobiales bacterium | reverse complement strand
TGGAGGCGGGGTCCGGTCCGATCGTGAACCCGTTCCCGCTGGTGCGGGAGCGGGCCGGGTCACGGGCGCATGCCCATCACAACCCGATGGAGCCGTTCGCGAAGGAGCGCTCGGGTCGGTACCGGCCCCGCCTGGCGCAACGGATCCTTCGCCGGATCCCTGACGATCGGTTCAACCAGGTCTTCGCCCGGCTGCGTTCGGACCGGGACCGGGCGCTGGTCGCGTTCTGGGTCTCGACCGGCGCCCGGGCCGCCGAACTGCTGGGCGCGCGTGGCGGGGACGTCGATCCGGGACAACAGCTGATCACGGTGGTCCGGAAAGGGTCGCGAGCGGTGCAGCAGCTGCCGGCCAGCGAGGACGCCTTCATCTGGCTGCGGCTCTACCAGGTCTCCCTGGGCGCAGCGGTCCCTGCCGGGGCGGATGACCCGTTGTGGTGGACCAACCGGAAACCGTTGCGCCCATTGACGTATCACGCTGCTCGGGCGATGTTCACCCGCGCGAACCAGGCGTTGGGTGCGAACTGGTCTCTGCACGACCTGCGTCACACTGCGGCCTACCGGATGGCCCGGGACCCGCAGCTGCCGTTGTGCGACGTCCAGTGGGTCCTGGGACACGTCCACCTTTCGACCACGCAGCTGTATCTGACTCCCGCGCCTACCGAGGTCATCGCCGAGGTTCTGGCTCACCACCAACGCCGCCTCGCGGCCGCGGCGCCACCGCAGCCGGTGGGCGAGGGAGCCGGATATCGAGCGGAGTCCTTGGCGATGTTGTTCGGTAAGCGGCCCTCATGATCATTCGCCAGGGATCGGACACCCAGATTCACACGTCGACCACGAACCCCGCATCAGGTGCGCCTGCGGGGTCTGGGCCGGACATGCAGCAGCTGCACCGCCGCTATCCGCCTCGAGCGCTCGAGCCGACATGGCGGATCACCCGCCTAGACGCCGACCTGCTGCTGGCTCGGATGCTGGAGCTGCCGTTCACCGAGAAGGCCGCACGGGTGCGCCGACGCCGCGGGCTGGTGTCGGTGATCGAGTGGCTCGCCGCTCACCCCGGCCAGACGTGGCAGGAACGATGGCAGGCTAGCGGGGCCGATGCGCTGGGCAATGCTGAATGGTGGCGGCCGTCTTTGGACCGGCTACAGTCCGGCAGCCTGCGGCACGGGTCGTCGGTGTCGGTGACCAGCAACCTGCGGGTCAGCCTGAACCTGCTGGTCTGCGCCGACGCGATCCGGCCCAGCCTGCACTGGCTCCTGACGCCCTTCGCCCCACACCACCTGGCCACCGACATGGCCCGAGTCCGCGATCGGGAAGGCTTCGCCGAGCTGTCCGCTCGCTGCGAGGCATCCGGTGCGGGCGCGACGATGACCAAGTCGATCCTGCGCCGGGCCGCGACCATCCTGGCCGCCAAGGGCGGCCTCATCGCCGACATCACCGTCGGGGACTGCCTGGAACTGGAGGAACTGCAGGCCGAGGGGATGCGGCGCACGAACAGGGGCGCAGGCCTCTACGCAGCCCTCCACTCGATGGGCGTCCTCGGCGCCGACGCCCCCTACACCCTGCGGGCTTTCGCCACCCAGGGCCAGCTCAGCCCCGAGCAGATGCTGGACCGTTACGGCATCGAATGCGCTGCCGTCCGGCAGCTCCTGAACGAGTACCTCCTTGAGCGCGCGCCCGCCCTGGACCACACCACGCTGCGCGGCCTGGCAGCCACCCTCGGTCGGCTGTTCTGGCGTGACCTGGAGATCCACCAGCCCGGGATCTGCTCGCTGAATCTCGCCCCAGACGTCGCCGCAGCCTGGAAACAACGAGTCCTGCTCAAGATCACGCGTCTGAAGGATCCGGGTGGGCAGGTTGTCGAGACCCACCACTTGCGTTCCAACGGGCGCGCCGAGCTCGGCCAGGTCCGCGCCTTCTACCTCGACATCGCCCAATGGGCGATGGAGGAACCCGCACGCTGGGGGCCCTGGGCCGCCCCGTCACCGGTCCGGCGGGAGGACCTGGCCAGGGTCAAGGAGATCCGCCGACGCAAGTCCCGGATGGACCAGCGCACCCGAGAACGCCTCCCCGCCCTTCCCGCACTTGTGGCGCGGGTCCACGGCCAGGCCCAAGCCAGCGTCGAACGGCTCGCCGCTGGCGAGGCGGCCGCTCCCGGCGAGGAGTTCACCTGTCGGGGCGAGGTGCTCCACCGCGCACCCGCGCGATCTGGGCCCACCGCCAAGACGTGGAGCGAGGACCCGGTCACCGGCGACCGCCGTGACCTGTCTGGGGAGGAGGACCGGGCGTTTTGGACCTGGGCGGCGATCGAGACGCTGCGTCATACCGGGATCCGGATCGAGGAGCTCTGCGAGCTCAGCCACCACAGCCTGGTCCACTACACCCCGCCCACCAGCACGGAGCTGATTCCGCTGCTGCAGATCGCCCCGTCCAAGACCGACACCGAACGGCTCCTGGTCATCAGCCCCGAACTGGCTGACGTCCTGGCCGCCGTCATCGGTCGTATCCGCGAACCCTCCGGCGCCGTGGCCGCCGTCGCGTCCTACGACTCCCACGAGCGGGTCTGGAACCCGCCGCTGCCGTTGCTGTTCCAACGCCGGTTCGGCGGCGGCAACCGGTCGATCCCCGCCGGGACGATCCGCGACTGGATCTGCCAGGCCATCCCAGACACCGCCCCAGCCGAGGGCTCGCTGAGGAACTCCGAGGGCCAGCCGTTGCGGTTCACCCCGCACGACTTCCGGCGGATCTTCATCACCGACGCCGTCCTGCACGGCATGCCACCGCACATCGCCCAGCTCGTGGCCGGGCACCGCGACATCAACACCACGATGGGCTACAAAGCCGTCTATCCCGAGGAAGCGATCAACGGCCACCGCGCGTTCATCGCCCGCCGGCGCGCCCTACGACCGACCGAGGAATACCGGGCCCCCACCGACGCCGAATGGGAAGAGTTCCTCGGCCACTTCGAGCGCCGCAAGGTCTCCCTCGGCACCTGCGGCCGCTCTTACGCCACCGCCTGCATCCACGAGCACTCCTGCCTGCGCTGCCCCTTACTGCGCCCAGACCCCGCCCAACGTCAACGGCTCATCGACATGCGCCACAATCTCCTGGCCCGCATCGACGAAGCCCGCCGCGAAGGATGGCTCGGCGAAGTCGAAGGCCTGCAGATCAGCCTCACCGGAGCCCGCGCCAAACTCGCCCAACTCGATCAGATGGCAGTGCCCACCCCGAGGAAACCCATCGATCTCGGTATCCCCGCCCGTCCGCTCTCCTGAAGATCAACAAAGTTCAGAGAACAAACGCGGCTATGGCTTCCACCCTCTGTGTGCGTTCCTCGATCATGGCGAGGCCGGCAGTGGTGAGCCGTTGCAGATCATGCTCAGGCCGGGCAACGCCGGCTCCAACACCGTCACCGACCACATCGCCGTCACCCGTCAGGCGCTGAAACAGCTGCCCAGTCACCGGTC
>DASTFY010000190.1:0-2192 GCA_035719525.1 Acidimicrobiales bacterium | reverse complement strand
GACCTCGTCGCCAGCCATGACGTGAGCGTAGGGCCGGGCCGCGGTGGCGCCTAACGTCCGGGCGGCATGGCCGACACCGCGTCGCTCCCGTCACCGTGCGTGTTGGTGCTGGTCGGCCCGGCCGGGTCCGGGAAGTCGACCTGGGCCGAGCGCTGGTTCACTCCGCGCCAGGTGGTGTCGAGCGATCACCTCCGCGCGCTCGTGGGCGAGAGCGAGCACGACCTAGCCGCCTCCAAGGACGCGTTCGGTCTGCTGGACATTGTGCTCCAGCAGCGGCTGCGGCGGCGGCTGACGACGGTGGTCGACACGCTCGGCCTCGATCCCGCCCAGCGGGCCCGCTATCGCGAGTTGGCCACGGCGGTGGGACTTCCCTGCTTCGCCATCGTCTTCGACATCCCGCCGGCCGAGGTACGAGCCCGGAACAAGGTCCGCGGGGATGCTGCCGTTCCTGCGGCGGTGGTGGCCGGGCAGCTCCGAGGCTGGCCGGCGGTGCTCGAGGCGCTGGCGTCGGAGGGCTTCGCAGCCGTACTGCCGCCGGGACCGGTCGCGCTGGTGCCGGCCGCGCTGGCCGAGTCCGGCTCGGCGCTGGTCGACGCAGCGCCGCTCTCCATGCGGTTCGGCCTGCAGCTACCCCGCTTCACCTGGCCGGGCGGGCCGACCGCGACGGCGGGCACGCTGCGGGACATCGCCGCGGCGGCCGAGGACGCCGGCTTCGAGAGCCTGTGGGTGATGGACCACTTCCGCCAGATCCCGGGGATGGGCCAGGCCTGGGAGGACATGCTGGAGAGCTGGACGACGCTCGGCTTCCTGGCCGCGGCGACCGAGCGGATGCGGCTGGGCACGATGGTCACCGGCATCACGTATCGCAACGTGGCCCACCTGGGGAAGATCGCCGCGACCCTCGACGTCCTGTCCGGCGGGCGGGTCGTGTGCGGGTTGGGCCTCGGGTGGTTCGAACAGGAGCACGCCGCGTACGGGTGGGAGTTCCCGTCGCGGTCTGACCGGTACGCGTTGCTGGAGGATGCGCTGCAGCTCCTGCCGCTGCTGTGGGGTCCGGGGACGCCCGCGTTCTCCGGCCGAGTGCTGAACGTGCCGGAGGCGATGTGCTACCCGAGGCCACTCCAGGATCGGCTGCCCATCCTCGTGGGCGGCTCCGGCGAACGACGCACGCTGCGCCTGGTTGCGCAGTACGCGGACGCCGGCAACCTCTTCGGCGAAGCCCCGACGGTCCGCCACAAGCTCGAGGTCCTGTGGCGCCACTGCACCGAGGTCGGGCGGGACCCGGCCACCATCGAGGTCACCCATTTGTCCACGGTGCTCGTCGGTGACGATCGATTCGGTGTCGATTCGGCGGTGGAGCGCCTGCGACCGAAGCGGATGAGCGCGGATCGCTTTGCCGAGCGGGTCAACGCCGGCACGGTCGACCAGCACATCGGCCGTTTCCGCCAGCTCGGCCAGGCCGGTGTGCACACGGCCATCCTCAGCCTGCCCGACGTCGAAGACCCTGCCGCCATCGCCCGCTTCGCCCGGGTGATCGCTGCCCTGCGCTGAGTCGGGCGATGTTCAGCGGGCGGCCACCAGAGAGATCTCGAGGCGCCACTCCGGGCGGGCCAGGGCGGGCACGACGACGAGCGTGGATGCCGGTCGGTGGCCGGCCATCGCCTCGTCCCTCGCCGCCATCACCGTGCCCAGATCCTCGCCTTGGACGGCATAGGTGGTGATCGACACCACGTCCCCGACGGTCATCTCGGCCGCCTCGAGGATGGCCTGGAGGTTGGCCCAGACGACCTGGGCCTGGTCGACCAGGCCGGTCGGGACCGCTCCGTCGGGGGCGACGGGGACCACACCCGAGGTGTGCAGCAGGCGTTGCGCCCCGACCGACATCACGGCGTGGCTGTACTGGGCGGCTGGTGGGGCGAGCGATCCGGGGGTCACGGGCGAGTTCACCGCCGGATCGTGGCAGGTCAGCGAGTGGTGACTTGCGCGGCGGCAGCCCTCCCGATGGACTGTCGGGGTGCGTGCCCGCTTCGTGATCGTTGCCCTCGCCGGCACGCTGCTGGCGGCCTGCGGCGCGTCAGAGGCCTCGGGCGGACCTGAGATCCAGGCGACGGAGGAGACCGGGGCGGCTTCCAGCGTGGTCGAGGTGACGATGCCGAGGTCGACCACCACCTCCGTCGCCGCCGGGCCCGCGG
>DASTFY010000189.1:0-5197 GCA_035719525.1 Acidimicrobiales bacterium | reverse complement strand
GCGCAGCGGCGCGCCCTCGGTGATCGGCACCGGGTTGTTGGGCCAGGCGCCGTAGACGGTGGCCGAGGACAGGACCACCGGATGCCGGATGTCCGCCTCCGTGGCGGCCGCCAACAGCCGGCGGGTCACGTCGGTCTCGAGCGCGCCGGGCCGGCGGCGCACCGCGCTCGCCGCGAACGGCAGGTGGATCAGGACGTCGGCCCGGAGCGCGTTCGGGTCGAGTGTCGCCTTCCGGTCCAGCGTCGACACGCTCGCCACGTCGGGGCAGCTCTCCAGCAGCCGCACCACGCGGCGACCGATGGCGCCTACGGCCCCGGTTACGAGGACGGCTTCACCAGGAAACGGGAGGCCGGGAGGTGTGTCCGGGGCGATGGCGTCACTCATCGCCTTCAGCCTGGCACGCCAGGTGGGACACTCATCCCACAAGCGTACGATGGGTCGGGTGAGCGATCCGGATCGGCCGATGGGCGACAACCCGTTCGGGGACATCCCGTTCCTCGGCGACCTGGCCCGGATGCTGCAGAGCCAGGGGTCGATCCAGTGGGAGGCGGCCCGCCAGCTCGCGTACAGCAACGCCACGGAGGGCCAGACCGAGCCCAACGTCGATCCGGCGGTGCGGTTCCGGCTGGCTGCGCTGGCGCGCGTGGCCGAGCTCCACGTCCAACAGCTCACCGGGCTCGATACCGCCGTGGGCGGGCGGTCGGTCGAGATCGTCCCGGTCAACCGGACCGCGTTCACCTCCCACACCCTCGATGCCTACCGGCCGCTATTCGAGACCCTCGCCGGCTCGCTGGGGCAGACCCCCACAGTGACGAGCACGTCCATCGAGCCGCAGGAGGGGGATCCTGGCCTGGCCATGCTCGGCCAGCTCCTGGGCCTGGTGGCGCCGACGATGCTCGGCATGGCGATCGGCTCGATGGTCGGCCGTTTGGCCCGGAGATCCTTCGGGCAGTACGACCTGCCCCTGCCCCGGCCGAGCACGGGTGAGATCCAGGTCCTGCCGGGCACGATCGAGGCCTTCGCCCGGGACTGGAGCCTGCCCGAGGAGGAGCTGCTCCTGTGGGTCTGCCTGCACCAGCTCACGACCCATGCCGTGCTCGGCGTGCCCCACGTCCGCTCGGAGCTGGAACGGCTGCTGCGCGATCACGCCGGTGGGTTCCGGCCCGATCCCGGCGCGGTCACGGAGCGCCTCGGCCAGCTCGATCCGGGCGGCTCCGACGCCGTCGAGGAGTTGCAGCACCTCTTCGGCGACCCCGAGGTGCTGCTGGGCGCCGTGAGCTCGCCCGAGCAGGAGCGGCTGCGCCCGCAGCTCGACGCCCTGGTCGCCGTCATCGTCGGCTTCGTCGACCACTCCGTCGACGGGGCCTCGGCCCAGCTTTTGTCCAGCGGCGGACGCATCGCAGAAGCGGTCCGTCGCCGCCGGCTGGAGGCCGGGAGCGAGGACGTGTTCCTGGAGCGGCTCCTGGGGCTTTCGCTCACCCGGGCCCAGGTGGAGCGAGGGGTGGCCTTCGTCGAGGGCGTCATCGAGCGGGAGGGCGAGCCCGGCCTGGCCCGCCTGTGGACCTCGGAGAAGGCCCTTCCCACCCCGGCCGAGGTCGACGCGCCCGGCCTGTGGCTGGCCCGCCTCGAGGTCGAGGAGTAGCGCGTCAGAGGCGGGCGCCGGGGTCGGGTGGGGGGAGGTCCTCGGGGTCGTGGACGGTGTGGCGTCGCTCCTTCACCTTCGACCGTACGCGGTCGGTCAGGCTCGGCGGCAGCGGCTGTCCGGCCCGGATCCGCCGCCAGCCGATGATGTAGGAGACGAGGGCCGCCGTCGCGAGGATGGAGAGGAACAGGAACCCCACGGCGCGGGGGATCGGGAAGATCACCGGGAGGAACGCCGCCAGCACCCACGCGATCTGGAACTTGGTCTCGAACTGCGCGAACGCCCGGCCCCGGTTGGCGTCGGGAGCGTCCCGCTGGACGATGGCGTCGAAGGCCAGTCGGGCGAACGACGCAGCCACGCCGACCGAGCCGGCCAGGAGCATGGCGCTCAACTGGCCGCCTCCCGTGGCAGCTATCAGGCCACCGACCGCGATGATGGCGAGGGCCAGGGCCAGCATCCGCTCCTCGTGCTGCGACCGGCGCAGGATCGGCCCGAGGACGTTGCCGACCATGGTGCCGATGGCGCTGAACAGCAGCACCCCTCCGAACCAGATCACCGACGCCTTCTGGCTGCGCAGCAGGAAGGCGAGCTGGAACGTGAGGAAACCGACGGTGGCCCGGATGATGGCCATGCCGGAGGCCGCCAGCACCACACCGGCCGACCGCAGCTCCTCCCGTTCCGCCTCTCCTGCGGGGGTGGCCGCCACGACGTCCCGGCGCAACCGGGTGGCGAAGGCCAGGGCCACCAGGTACATCAGAACGGCCAGGCAGAGGGTGACGCGAACGTCGATCAGCTTCAGCAGCACCGCCGGCAGCACGACCACGAAGCCGGCGATCCCGGCCAGCAGGCCGAGCTTGGAGTTGGCCTCCACCAGCTCGGCTTCGTCCGTGACCACGGTGGGCACCAGGGCGCTCTTCGACACCGCGTAGGCCTTGGCGAAGACCAGGAACAGCAGCGCCAGCAGGAACAGCCACAGCGTGTCGACGTACAGCACCAGCGCGGCCGCCGCCGCCGCCCGCCCTGCGCAGGACAGGATGACCATCAGGCGCCGCCCGCCCCGGGCCCGGTCGATTGCTGGCCCGAGAAGCGGGGCCACCACCGCGAACGGGACCATCGTCAGCAGCAGGTACAGCGCCACCTTGCTGCGAGCGGCCTGGGGGCTGATGTCGAAGAACAACGAGCCGGCGAGCGAGATGGCGACCGAGGCGTCGCCCATCGCTGCCGCGGCATGGGTGCGAGCCAGCCAGGTGAAGGGCGGGATGACCAGGCGGCGGGAGAACTCCCGCGGCGGGCCGGCCCTGCGCTCTGCGTTGGAGACCGGCTCCCACGAGGCGGACGAGCTCACAGCCGCATCGTAGAAGCCCCCTAGTCGATGTCCAGGTTCGTCGGCCCTTCGGTTCTCCCCGCGCCGATGCTCTCCGGGCTCGTCGGCCCTTCGGTTCTCCTCGCGCCGATGCTCTCCGGGCTCGTCGGCCCTTCGGTTCTCCTCGCGCCGATGCTCTCCGGGCTCGTCGGCCCCTCGGTTCTCCTCGCGCCGACTGGGGCCTCGTAGCGGTAGCCCAGGCCCCTGATGGTGACGATGCGCGTCGGGTTGGCGGGATCGGTCTCGATCTTCCCCCGCAGTCGCTTCACGTGGACGTCCAGCGTCTTCGTGTCCCCGACATAATCCAAGCCCCATACGCGGTCGATCAAGACGTCCCGGGTGAGCACCCGGCCGGCGTTGGCCAGCAGGAGGGCGAGCAACTCGAACTCCTTGAGCGGCATCGGCACCACCTCGGAGCGGATCTCGACCTCATGACGCTCGGGATCGAGGCGGACGTCGCCCACCTCGAGAACTCCGTTGGCCTCGTCGGCATAGCGGTCCCGGGGCGACCGGCGCAGCACGGCCCGCATGCGTGCCACCAGCTCCCGCAGCCGGTACGGCTTGGTCACGTAGTCGTCGGCGCCGACCTCCAGCCCGACGACGGTGTCGATCTCCGCACCCTTCGCCGTCACCATGATGATCGGCACCTGGCTGCGCTTGCGGAGCTGACGGCACACGTCGATCCCGCTGACGCGGGGGAGCATGACGTCGAGCAGGACCAGGTCGGGGTTGATGGCGTCAAACATGTCGATCGCCTGGGCGCCGTCGCGCGCCACCTGCACGCGGAAGCCCTCGCGCCGCAGGCCGACCGTCAACGCGTCGAGAAAGGACTCCTCGTCCTCCACGACCAGGACTGTGGTTTGAAAGGTCTGTTCGCTCATCTCACCCTGCCTGTGCGACGTCGGAGGTGGCGGAGGGCTTGGTCGATGGCGACGCGACGGGAAGCCGGAGCGTGAACGTCGACCCCTCGCCCTCGACCGATGTCACGGTCACCCGCCCGCCGTGGTTGGCCATCACATGGCGCACGATCGACAGACCGAGCCCGCTACCGCCCGTCACACGGCTGCGGGCCTTGTCGACCCGGTAGAAGCGCTCGAATACGCGGTCGAGATCCCGGCCCGGGATGCCGATGCCGTGATCCGACACCGTGAGGACGACCGTGCCGTCCTCGAGCTCGACGTCCACGATCACGTCAGCGCCGGCGTCGGAGTACTTGATCGCGTTCTCGACCAGGTTGCTCACCGCCGACAGGAGCTGGCGGCGGTTGCCCAGCACCGATGGGCGAACGTCGGCCGGGTAGAGGTAGACGGGGATGCCATGGGCGTCGGCCAATGCCTGGTGGAGCGCCACGGCTTCACCGACCACGCTGTTGACGTCCACCACCTCGGCCAGGGACTGCCCGCCGAGCTCGATCCGGGACAGCTCCAGCAGCTCGTCGATGATGCGGGACAGCCGGTGGGCCTCGGCGATGAGCTTGGGGGCCAGGCGGGCGATGACCTCGGGCTCGTCCTCGTCGGCCAAGGTCTCCGCGAGGAGGGCGATGGCGCCCACCGGCGTCTTCAGCTCGTGACTCATGTTGGCCACCAGGTCCGTCCGCACGGAGTCGAGCCGTACCTGCTCGCTGACGTCCTCGATGGTGGTCATGGCCCCGACCTGCTCTCCGCCTACCGACACCACCGAGCCGTGGACGACAAGCGTCCGGCGGGGCGGCCCGTAGACCTCGAGCCGATCGGATCGCTCTCGTCCCTCCAGCGCGTCCTGGAGGTGGGTCGCGACCGCCTCGTCGACAATGGCATCGAGGTAGTGCACGCCGAGGAAGTTCTCGGCCTGACGGTTCCGCACCACCTCCGCGCCCGACGTGTCGACGATGACGACACCCTGGGGCAACGCGTGCAGCGCGGCGCGCATCTCCTCGACTGTGCGCTGCAGCAGGTCCGTGCGCTCGGCCGTCTCCTGGGACTTCGCCGCCCGGGCCGACGCCGTGGCGGCGTGCCGCCACGCGAGGGCCACGGTCGCTCCCGCGGCGAGCCCCACGACGAGCGCGGCGACCGACCAGACCACCGCCTAGCCCTCGACCTCGGCGACCTCGTCCTCGACTTGGTCGGCCCGCCGCGCCCGGAAGCGGGCCGCACCGTCGTGCTCGGGCAGCCACCCTGTCACCACGTAACGGACTCGCTCCCCCACGTTCACCG
>DASTFY010000188.1:0-4656 GCA_035719525.1 Acidimicrobiales bacterium | reverse complement strand
CGCCGAGCGGGAGGCGCAACGGGATCGAGCCGCGCTCCTGGCTAGCCAGGGCGACGACGCCAACCGATCGGCGGAGCGCATCGTGGAGATACGCCGGACCGTCAGCCAGGGGTAGCACTACCCTGTGGGGGCTTATGGCGAAGCCGAGCGTTCTCACTCCCCAGGCCGAGGACTTCCCCCGCTGGAACCAGGACGTGGTGGCGAAGGCGGAGCTGGCCGACAACGGGCCGGTGCGGGGCACCATGGTCATCCTCCCGTACGGCTACGCGCTCTGGGAGCGGATGCAAGCGGAGGTCGACGCCCGCATCAAGCGTGCCGGCGCCAAGAACTGCTACTTCCCGCTGTTCATCCCCGAGAGCTACTTCCACCGCGAGGCCGAGCACGTCGAGGGATTCAGCCCGGAGCTGGCCGTCGTCACCCATGGTGGCGGTAAGGAGCTCGAGGAGCCGGTCGTCGTCCGCCCCACAAGTGAGACCGTCATCGGCGAGTACATGGCGAAGTGGATCCAGTCCTACCGAGACCTGCCCTTGCTCTGGAACGTCTGGGGCAACGTCGTGCGGTGGGAGCTGCGCCCCCGTCTCTTCCTGCGCACCAGCGAGTTCCTGTGGCAAGAGGGCCACACCTCGCACGCCACCTACGAGGACGCCGCCGCCTATGCCGAGCGCATCCTGCACGAGGTGTACGCCGATTTCATGGTCGAGGTCCTGGCCGTGCCGGTGGTCAAGGGCCGCAAGACCAGTCGCGAGCGGTTCCCGGGGGCCATCAACACCATGACCTGCGAGGCCATGATGCGCGACGGCAAGGCCTTGCAGATGGGCACCAGCCACGAGCTCGGGCAGAACTTCGCCCGTGCCTTCGAGATCCAGTACCTCGACGCCAGCGGCCAGCAGCAGCTCTGCTGGACGACCTCCTGGGGGGTTTCTACCCGGATGGTCGGTGGTCTCATCATGTGCCACGGCGACGACGCCGGCCTGCGGGTGCCTCCCCGGCTGGCGCCCACCCAGGTCGTGGTGATCCTGGTCAAAGCCGACGGCGGGGCCGGCACCGCCGCCGAACGCCTGGTCGACGAGCTCGAAGCCCAGGGCGTACGGGCGGAGTTGGATGCACGGGTCGACGTCAGCTTCGGTCGGCGGTCCGTCGACTGGGAGCTGAAAGGCGTTCCGATCCGCCTGGAGGTCGGTCCCCGCGACGTGGCCGAAGGTGTGGTCACCTTGGCCCGCCGAGATGCCGGGTCCAAGCAGACCGTGGGTCTGCCGGAGGCGGCGAGTGAGGCGGCCCGCCTGCTCGAGACCATCCAGGCGGACATGCTGGCGACCGCCACGCAGGAGCGCGATGCCCGCACGCAGGAGGTGAAGACGGTCGAGGAGGCCATCGACGCTTCCTCCGACGGCTGGGCCGTCATGCCGTGGGAGGCACTCCGCACCTCCGACGGCGAGGCCCGGCTCCGGGACCAGGGTGTCACGGTCCGCTGCCTGGTGGCCGCGGACGGCTCGCTGCCCGCCGGCGAGGACGAGCCGGACGTCATTGCCTACCTCGGTCGGGCCTACTGACCCGTAGTGGGGGGCGGCGGGGGAGGGGGTCATCGGTCTCCCCTTCGCTAGACTCGCTCAGTCCTTAGTCGTCTTGGCGAAGGCGTGGGCGGTCCTCCGTCCACGCCTTTTCTTTCGAAGGAGGAGGGTGCAGGTGAGCGTGTCCGACCGGGTCAGGGACCTCGTCGCGCCCATCTGCTCGGACCTCGGTCTCGAGATCTACGACGTAGAGCATGCCGCCGGCCGGGTCCGGGTCACGGTGGACAAGCCGGGTGGGGTCGACCTGGACGACCTGGCAGTGGCCACTCGCCTCATCTCGCGTGAGCTGGACGACCGTGACCCCGTTCCTGGCCGCTACCAGCTCGAGGTGTCGAGCCCCGGGCTGGAACGGTCCCTACGGACACCGGCCCACTACCAGCAGGCCGTCGGGCAGACCGTGAGCATCCGGCTCCATGCCGGCACCGGTGGATCCCGGCGGGTGACCGGTCTGCTCGCGGAGGCCGACGACGAGGCCGTGACGGTCGTCGAAGGCGAGCAGGGCGCCGACGAGGGGCCGGCGCGGGTGCGTCTGCCGTACGCCGACATCGAACGAGCTCGCACCACCTTCGCCTGGGGCGGCCAGCCCAAGCCCGGGAAGGGCTCCCGCGCCGCGCGCACCGCTGCCGGCCCCGCAGCAGAGGAGACGATGACATGAGCATGAGCAACATCGACATGGTGGAGGCCGTGCGGATGCTGGCCGCCGACCGCGGCATCCCCGTCGACACGCTGCTGCAGGTGCTGGCCGATGCCCTGGTCACCGCCTACAAGCGCCGGCCTGACGCGGCCGACGAGGCGGAGGTCCAGATCGACGCCGAAACGATGGACATCCGCATCTACGCGTACGACATCGACGAGAACGGCGAGCTCGTCAACGGCCGCGACGACACGCCCGACGACATGGGTCGGATCGCCGCGCAGACCTTCCGCCAGGTGCTGTCGCAACGCATCCGCGAGGTCGAGCGCGACCGCAAGTTCGAGGAGTACGCCAACCGGGAGGGCGACATCGTCACCGGCATCGTCCAGCAGCTCGACAACCGCTACACCCTGCTCGACCTGGGCAAGGTGGAGGCGCTGTTGCCGCAGGCCGAGCAGGTGCCCTTCGAGCGCCCCGAGCCCGGAGCCCGGCTCAAGGCTTACATCGTCGAGGTGCGGCGCACGCCGAAGGGTCCCCAGATCGTCGTGTCCCGTACCCATCCCGGCCTGATCAAGCGGTTGTTCGAACTGGAGGTGCCCGAGATCGGCGATGGCATCGTCGAGATCAAGGCCTGCGCGCGCGAGCCCGGCCACCGCACGAAGATGGCGGTGTTCTCCAACGACCACAACGTGGACCCGGTGGGCGCCTGTGTCGGGGCTCGTGGCGCCCGGGTGCGAATGGTCGTCACCGAACTGCGGGGCGAGAAGATCGACATCGTGCCTTTCAGCGAGGACCAGCCCGACTTCGTGGCCAAGGCGCTGTCGCCGGCGAAGGTCAAGGAGGTCCGGATCCACGAGGACACCGGTGTGGCCGAGGTCATCGTCCCGGACTTCCAGCTGTCCCTGGCCATCGGCCGGGAGGGGCAGAACGCCCGCCTCGCCGCCCGGCTCACCGGGTGGCGGGTCGACATCAAGAGTGAGACCCAGCGGGCCGAAGAAGATGCCGGCATCTTCCGCTCGGACGAGCGCTACGAGCGTGAGGAGGGGGTCGAGTACGCCGAGGGCGACTGGGTCCCCAATCCGGAGTCCGGTGAGCTGGAATGGCACGCCGCCGACGGCACCGTGGTGAGCGCGCAGGAGTGGGCGGCCGGTGACAGCGAGAGCACCGCCACCGACGGCGAAGTCGAGGTCAGCCCGACGGATGCCAGCCCTGAGGAGGCGGCCGAGGCCACCTCCGTGGCGGCCGAGGAGGCCCTCGACACCGAGGCGGCGATCGAGGCCGACCTCGATCCCATCCAGGATGCCGAGGACGCCGAACGAGCAGAGGAATACAGCGAGCAGGAGCCGGCCGGCGACGCCTGAGAGGGGGCGGGAGCCCATCCGGACCTGCGTCGGCTGCGGGCGGCGGGCGCCACAAACCGCGCTGGTGCGGTTGGCACGCGGGCCGGACCGCGGCATCCTGGTCAGTCGTACAGCCCCCGGGCGGGGCGCCTGGCTCTGTGCCGGGTCCGTAACCTGCCTGGAACGTGCGGTGAAGCGTGATGCGCTCCGCCGGGCGCTCCGGTCCCAGGTGTCGCCCAGCTCGGTGGTTGCGCTCCGGGAGTCATTCGTGGGTTCTCCGGAGAACATGAAAGAATCGTCGGCCGCCGGGTCCTCGCCCGGGGTCGCTGATGAGCAGACGAAAGGTTGACCGCGTCCGTGCCGAAGAAAGTCAGGGTCCACGAGCTCGCCAAGGAGCTCGGCCTCACCAACAAGGAGGCCCTCGACCTCTGCATCGCGCTGGGCATCGACGCGAAGTCGCACTCGTCGAGCATCGAGGACGCGCAGGGCGACCGTGTCCGGCGCCGCGCCGAGAAGGACGGTCTGATCCGGGCTGAGCAGCCGGCCGAGCCGGCACCGGCCAAGCGCACCACGAAGAAGGCGGCGGCCGCCAAGGCCGCGGCCGAATCGACCGACGTCGGTGGTGGCGGCGGTGTGGCCGTCGCCGTCGAGGAGCCCCCCGTCGACAGGGTGGCGGACGAGGTCGCCGAGCCCGCAGTGGCGCGTGCTCCCGAGCCGGCCGCTCCGGTCATTGCTGAGCCGCCCGCTGTGGTGCCCGTCGCGGCCGTCGTGGAGGCCCCCGCCCTCGAGGTCGTGGGGGAGAAGCCCGCTCCCGCCTCCCAGGGCGTCAAGGCCGCACCGCCGGAGTCGCCTGGTCCCACCGTCGATGCGCCGGCCGCAGTGGCCGTCGAGACCGTAGAGGCCGTAGCCGCACCCGTGGCGCCGCCGGCCGATCGGCCCGGCGACGAGCACACGGGAGAGGGTGAGCACCGCATCATCTCCAGCCGGCAGGCCATCGAGACCGACCGCCCGATCATGGAACCGCGCCCGGCGGCCCGTCGCCCCGAGCCCGGCCCGGCTTCCGGTGCGCGCCCTGGGGCGCCGGCCCGCCCGGGTGCACCGGCCCGGCCCGCGG
>DASTFY010000187.1:0-6750 GCA_035719525.1 Acidimicrobiales bacterium | reverse complement strand
CTTCGTCAAGACCTCGACCGGCTTCCACGACAGCGCCGGCGGCGCGACGGTCGAGGCGGTCCGGCTCATGCGGGCCACCGTCGGCCCGGACCTGGGCGTCAAGGCCAGCGGAGGCATCCGCAGCGCGGAGAAGGCCCTCGCCCTGATCGAGGCCGGCGCCAACCGCATCGGCACCTCGTCAGCGGCGAAGATCTTGGCCGAGCTCGACGGCTGAGCGGCCGGCCCGGTCCGGGGACATCGGGCGCGCCCGAGCGCCGATGTGCGTCAGCCGGCGCGGGGTTGGGCGGGCTCGTGCGGGTGCGGCTGATAGCTCGGGACGAAGGTGAGCCAGCGGGTGTAGAGACGCTCGCCGAGGGGGTGGCGCCAGGTTCCGCTGACGTCGGGCATGGGGACGGGGATGGGTCCGTCGGTGTTGACGGACGGTGGGGGTGGGGTGCGCAGCAGGTGGCCCCAGCGGTCCGTGAAGGTCAATCCATCCGGCCGGTTGGGGTTGCCGGCGATGCCGAGCAGACCCTGGTGGTGCATCCGATGGTGCTTCGGGCAGAGGCCGACCAGATTGTGGGCGGCGGTCGGGCCGCCGTGTTCCCAATGCACGATGTGATGGACCTGGATGCGGCGGCCAGCACAGCCCGGCACCCTGCACCTCGATCCCGCCGCTCGATGGTGCGTCGCAATGCCACCGGCACGATGTGGCGGCGTCGGCCGACGTCGATCGGACGGCCGTCCCGCACCCCGACGATGACCCCGGTCGTGTCGCACAGGATCAGCTGGCGCCAGGCGTCGGGCAGGGCGGGGCCGTCGTGGAGGTGGGCGCCGCCGACCTCGACGTGCACCATCACCCGGTAGGTGTCCCGCCGGGACGCGCCCGGCACCGCGTCGAGGGAGCGTTGTGCCATCTCCACCAGGACTTCGGGCCCGGTGACATGCGGGTCTCCGGCGTTGAACAGGGCGTCGCGGGCTTCGGCCAGCGCCGCGGCCACGATGGCGCCTTGGTCGGCTTCGAGGCAGGCCCGCAGCCGCCACCGACCCTGCGCGTCGTACCAGCCCGACACCCCGCACGGGTCCGGTTGGGGCTGTACCGGATCCGGAGCCGGTTCGGGATGGAAGTTGTAGGTCGACAGGCTGCGCCGCAGCTGGGACACGGTGGCCAGGCGGGCCAGATCGGCCGCCTGGGCCTCGCAGTCTGGCGGGACGTGGCGGGCCACCACCACCACCTGATCCACGGCCAACTCTCCCGCCGAGAAGGCGGTCATGGTGGCGGGCAGCTCCCCCTGGCGGGCGGCCAGGGCCACCACCTCGGACGCCCGGTGGGGGGACAGCCCGGTCTTCCAGGCCACCCATTGTGCACAGGTCAAGATCCCGGCGCCCTCCCAACAGCGCGACGCCAACACCTCCGCCACCAGGGCCACCAGGCGGGCGTGGGCGGCGTTCAGCTGGCCGCACACCTCGCCGAGAGCCGCTTCGATCTCCGCCACTTCCATACGAACAAGCGTACGCACGGGGGTGATACAGAGTTTCCCCTGGACCAGGCGCGCTCAGGGACGAGCGGCGCTGACGCCGGCGTGTTCCGCCTTCAGGAGGGCGTAGCCGGGCTTGATGGTGCCGTTGATGAGCCGGAGCCGTTCATCGAAGGGAGCGAAGGCGCTCTTCATGGCGTTGACGGTCAGCCACTCGAAGTCGTCCCAACCCCAGCCGAACGCCTCGTGGAGCTGGACCAGCTCGTTGCCCACCGAGGTGTCGCTCATCAGCCGGTTGTCGGTGTTGACCGTGACCCGGAATCGCAGCCGGCCCAGCAGGCCGATGGGGTGCTCGGCGATGGTGTCGACCACCCCGGTGTTGACGTTGGAGGTCGGGCACAGCTCGAGGGGGATGCGCCGGTCGCGCACGTAGGCCGCCAGCCGGCCGAGGTGGTGCTCCCCGTCGTTGGTCTGAATGTCGTCGACGATGCGCACGCCGTGGCCGAGCCGCTCGGCCCCGCACCATTGCACGGCTTCCCAGATCGACGGGAGCCCGAACGCCTCGCCGGCGTGGATGGTGGCGTGGAAGTTCTCCCGTTGCACGTGCTGGAAGGCGTCCAGGTGCCGGGTCGGTGGATAGCCGGCTTCCGCCCCGGCGATGTCGAAGCCGACGACGCCGACGTCGCGCCATCGCACGGCCAGCTCCGCGATCTCCAGGCTGCGGGCGGCGGTGCGCATGGCGGAGCAGATGGCGTAGATCGTGAGCCCTGTGCCCTCGGAGCCGCGCCGGAAGCCTTCCAGCACGGCCTCCAGCACCTCGTCCAGCGTCAAACCGGCCTCGATGTGCTGCTCTGGGGCGAAGCGCACCTCGGCGTAGACCACGCCGTCGTTGGCCAGGTCTTCGGCGCATTCCGCGGCCACCCGGATGATGGCATCGCGGTCCTGCATCACGCCGATCGTGTGGGCGAAGGTCTCCAGGTAGAGCACGAGGTCGTTGCGCTTCCCACCACGGTGGAACCAGCGGTGGAGATCGTCGACGTCCGTGGTGGGGAGCTGGTGATAGCCGTACTCCGCCGCCAGCTCGACCACGGTCGCCGCTCGCAGCCCGCCGTCCAGGTGGTCGTGGAGGACGACCTTGGGAGCCTCGCGAAGGCGGGCCGGATCGATCACTGGGCGCCCAATGTACCGAGCCGCCGCGGGCTGTCTCCCCGGCACCGCCGCGGACGTGCTAGACGACATGCCATGGGTATCGCTGAACTCGTCCATCGGGCGCTGAACGAAGCGCCCATCGCCATCGAAGCCTACGACGGGAGCGCCGTCTCGCCGCCGGGGGCGGTGGTCACCCTCCAGGTGCGATCGCCTGACGCGCTGCGGCGCTTCGCGACGGCGCCCAACGACCTCGGTTTGGGCCGGGCATACGTCGCCGGAGACATCGAGGTCGAGGGCGACCTGTACGTCGCGCTCACCACCCTCGCCCACACCGACTTGCGGGCCGACCGGTCGCTCCTCGTGGATCTGGCCCGCGAGCTGGGAGTCGAGGCGCTGCGCCCACTGCCACCACCTCCGGAGGAAGCCAGGCTCCACGGCGCCCGCCACAGCCGTGAACGGGACGCGGCGGCCATCTCCCACCACTACGACGTCTCGAACGACTTCTACCGGATCATGCTCGGGCCGTCGATGACGTACTCCTGCGCGCTCTGGGACGATCCGGACGTGGGCCTGGACGCCGCCCAAGCGGCCAAGCACGAGCTGATCTGCCAGAAGCTGGCGCTGAAGCCGGGCATGCGCCTGCTCGACGTGGGATGCGGCTGGGGGTCGATGGCCCTTCACGCCGCGGAGCACCACGGCGTCGAGGTGGTCGGGGTGACGATCTCCTCGCAACAGGTCGAGGCGGCCTCCGAGCGGGTGAAGGACGCCGGCCTCGCCGGTCAGGTCGACATCCGCTTCCAGGACTACCGCGACGTCGATGACGGGCCCTTCGACGCCATCAGCTCCGTCGGCATGTTCGAGCACGTGGGCCGCAAGCGTCTGGCGGAGTACTTCGGCCACCTGCACGACCTGCTCCGGCCCGAGGGACGGCTGCTCAACCATGGGATCTGTCGCCCGCCGACGGCTCGTGACGCCCGCCCAGTCCCTCTGCCCGAAGCCCCATGGCACCGGCGGACCTTCGTCAACCGGTATGTGTTCCCCGACGGCGAGCTGCATGAGCTGGGCACCGTGGTGTCGGCCATGCAGCAGCAGGGCCTCGAGGTGCGCCACAGCGAAACGCTGCGCGAGCACTACGGGCTGACCCTGCGGGCGTGGGTCGCCAACCTGGAGGCCCAGTGGGACGAGGCCGTCCGGTTGGGCGGGCTGGGCCGGGCGCGGGTGTGGCGCCTGGCCAACGCCGCCTTCGCCGTCGGCTTCGAAGAGGGTCGCACTCAGGTCCACCAGGTGCTGGCGTCCCGATCCGATGACGGCCGGAGCGGTTTCTCACTGCGCCCGGCCTACTGAGCTTCCGCCTACGGGGCGGTGACGATCAGGAGTACCAGCCCGCAGAGCACCACGATCGACGATGCGACGCGGGCGCGCCCTGGTGGCTCGTGCAGGAGTCGCCAGCCGGCGAGCGCGCCGATGACGACCGAGGACTCGCGCAGCGCGGTCACATAGCCCACCGGCGCCTCGCGGACCGCCACCATGACGAGCGCGTACGCGGCCAGCGCGGCCAGCCCGGCGCCCAGGCAGGTGGCCGGTGACTCCCGTGCCACCCGCCGGGCGGCCGGCCACCGACGGGTGGCGGTGAGCACCAGCGCGGCTCCGACCGCATCCGCGGTGACGGTGGCCAGCCCGTAGGTCGCCGCGGCCGAGACCCGCGATCCTCTGGAATCGACGACGGTGTACGCGCCGATGACCGCCGCCAGCGCCAGCGCGGCCGCTACGGCCTGGCCGGGGGCGGCCGGCGCAGCCAGCGATGCCAGGCCGCCCGCCACGATGGCGATGGCCAGCCACGACAGGGGCGTCAACTCGTCGCCCAGCAGCAAGGCGCCGCCGATGGCCGCGGCCAGCGCGCCTCCGCCGCGGGCCAGCGGGTACACGAGCGAGAAGTCGCCGTACCGGTACGAGCGGGCGAGGAGCAAGAAGTAGGGCACGTGGATGACACCCGACAGCGCGGCCCAGGGCCAGGCCACCGCTCCGAGGTCGCCGAGAGCGACAAGACCTGCCACGGCGATGACCCCGCCGAAGAGGAACTGCACGCAGAGGAAGGCCAGCCGGTCGCCCCGCACCTTGACGACCAGGTTCCAGCCCGCGTGGAGCACGGCCGCCGTGAGGGCCAGCACGGTGGCCTGGACCATGGGAGACGTCCGGGCTCAGGGCCGGAGTACGTCGATGACCAGCGCTGGCGCCTCGGTCGGCTCGGGGCCGATGGCGATGGCACCGTCCAAGGCCGCCAGCGCCGCGTCGAGCCGGGAGGGGTCGTCGACGTGGAGCGCCAGCACCGCCTGACCCTGCTCGACGTGCTGGCCTTCCTTGGCCAGGCAGAAGACCCCGGCGATGGGTGAGACCGGGTCCTCCTTGCGGGTCCGGCCCGCCCCCAGCCGCCACGCGGCCAGACCGACGGCCATCGCGTCCATGCGGGTGACGTAGCCCGAGTGGCTGGCGGTCACCTCGTGCACCCGCTCGGACCGGGGCAGGGGAGCGTCGGGGTCGCCGCCCTGCGCGGCCACGAGCGCCCGCCAGGCCGGCATCGCCTGGCCGCCGGCCAGGACCGCGGCCGGATCGGTGTAGCCGAGCCCGACCAGAGCCAGCATCTCCCGGGCCAGCGTCACGGTCAGCTCCACCACGTCGGCGGGACCGCCGCCGCGCAGGACGTCGATCGACTCGGCCACCTCGACGGCGTTGCCGCAGGCCCGCCCGAGGGGGGTGTCCATCCGCGACAGCACGGCGGTCGTCGCCACTCCGGCGGCGGCGCCGAGCCGCACCATGGCCTCGGCCAAGGCTCGGGCCGAGGCCATGTCCTTCATGAACGCGCCGGAGCCGACCTTCACGTCCAGTACCAATGCGGAGGTGCCCTCAGCGATCTTCTTGGACATGATCGAGCTGGCGATGAGGGGGACCGACTCCACCGTCCCGGTGACGTCTCGCAAGGCGTACAGCTTGCGGTCGGTCGGGGCCAGTCCCGAGCCCGCCGCGCAGATCACGGCCCCGACTCTCCGCAGCTGGTCGATCATCTCGGCCGGCGCGAGCTGCGCCCGCCATCCCGGGATCGACTCCATCTTGTCCAGCGTCCCGCCGGTGTGGCCCAGCCCCCGTCCGGAGAGCTGGGGGACGGCCGCGCCGCAGGTGGCGACGAGGGGGCACAACGGCAGGCTGATCTTGTCGCCCACCCCGCCGGTCGAGTGCTTGTCGACCGTGGCCCGACCGACCGTGGTGAGATCGAGCCGTTCGCCACTGGCGATCATCGCCGCTGCCCAGGTGTCGAGCTCGCGTTCGTCGAGACCCCGGAACACGATCGCCATCAGCAGCGCCGCCGCCTGCTCCTCGGCCACCTCGCCGTCGGTGTACGCGGCCAGGAACCAGCGGATCTCCTCGTCGGACAGGGCCCGGCCATCCCGTTTGGCCCGGATGATGGCGACCGCGTCCATCACGCAGTCATCAGGCGTGCATGCGGCTGGCGTCGAAGGCGCCCGGCAGGATCTCCGACATCGGACGCGGCGTACCGTCCCCATCCACCAGGCAGTCCGGCCCACCGTGCTCCCAAAGGAGCTGGCGGCAGCGCCCGCACGGCATCACCGGCTGCCCGTTGCCCACGGTGAGGACCGCGACCAATCGCCCGCCACCCGTGACGTGCAGCATCGAGACCAGGCTGCACTCGGCGCACAGGGCCAGTCCGTAGGAGGCATTCTCCACGTTGCAACCGGTGATGAGCCGGCCATCGTCGGTCAGCGCGGCCGCCCCCACCTTGAAGCCGGAGTACGGCACGTAGGCCAGCTCGGCGGCCTCCAGCGCGGCCTGCTTCAACCGGCCCCAATCGATCCCACTGGGGCTCACGTGATGTCGCCCTTGCGCCACGGTTTGCCCTCGGCGGCCGGGGGGCGCAGGTGCTGCGAGGCAAAGGCGAGGACGAGGAGCGTGACCAGGTAGGGCGTGATGAACACGATCTGGTTGTTCACCTCGTCCGTTCTCAGGTAGTAGACGTACGCCAGCCCGCCCAAGATGAGCGCCCCGATGGCCTGGGGCGCCCGCTTGCGGGTGAACAGGACGATGGCCGCGCCGACGCCAACCAGAGCCGCGAGGAGGAACAGCGCCTGTACGG
>DASTFY010000186.1:0-7739 GCA_035719525.1 Acidimicrobiales bacterium | reverse complement strand
GGACCTGCGCAAGGCCAACATCGGCTTCACCAAGATGGACGAGGCCGTGTCGTACGAGCGCATGAAGGAGAAGGTCAACGACGCCCTGAAGCAGCATTTCCGGCCGGAGTTCCTCAACCGCATCGACGACGTGATCGTCTTCCACGAGCTCTCGGTGGAAGAGGTCACCAGCATCGTCGACCTCATGATCCGCCGGGTCCAGAAGCAGCTGGAGGGCCAGGGCCTCGGTCTGGAGCTCACGCCGGCCGTCAAGATGTACCTGGCCGACAAGGGCTACGACCCCACGCTCGGCGCTCGGCCGCTGCGGCGGGCCATCCAACGGATGGTCGAGGATCCGCTGTCGGAACACATCCTCAACAAGCAGTTCCGAGCCGGCGAGATCATCGTCGTCGACGTCGAGGACGATCCCGAAGGTCGCCCTGGCGACCAGCGCGTGACCTTCCGGGCCATGGAGGGGTTCGCGCCGCCGTCCATGGAGTTGGCCGAGACCGGGCCCGGCGCTCCGGTCGAGTAGCCCACCTCTCGCCGGCGCCCGCCCGTCCGGGTGGGGTCCTCGTTTGTAGCCTGCTGCGCCGTGCTGCCGTCCCGACCGCTCGCGCGCCTGGCGATGGTGGCTGCGGTCGGGCTGTTGGCAGGCTGCCGCCTCGACGTCGTCGTGGCCGTCGATCTCGAGCTCGACGGCAGCGGCGAGGTCACGGTCACCGCCACCGCCGATGCCGAACTGCTGGCCCGGGTGCCCGGGGCGGTGGAGGAGTTGCGGTTGGACGACGCCCGAGCCGCGGGCTGGACGGTCATCGGCCCGACCGCGACGGACTCGGGCGGAGCGCAAGTGGTGCTGTCCAAGCCCTTCGGGACCCCTGAGCAGGCCACGGCCATCCTGACCGAGCTCAACGGGCCGGCCGGGCCCCTGCGCGGGCTCACGCTGACCCAGACCCGCGAGTTCGCCAAGGTGTCGTCGGACGTCACCGGTGAGGTCCGCCTCGACGGTGGGCTGGCGGCGTTCGCCGACGAGGCGCTGGTCCAGTTGGCGGGAAAGGTGCCCCTGGCCGATCAGGTCGCAGCCAGCGGCGTCCCCCTCGACCAGGCGCTGGGCCTGACGGTCACCGTGGACCTGCCGGGCCCGATCGCGGCCACCACGGGTGCGGTGGCGGACGGGACGGTGACCTGGACCCCCGCCCTGGTGGAGGGCCAGGCCACGCCGCTGCAGGCGTCGGCCGTGCAGGAGGACGTCAACGCCCTGCGGGCACAGGACCTGTCCCGCTGGGCCCTGTGGGGGCTGGCCGCATGGGCGGCCGTGTTCGCCTTGATCGTGCTGGTGGTCGCGCTCCGAGCCGTGCGCCGTCGCCGCTATCGGACGATGTGACCGCCACCGATGCCGAACACCTCGAAGCGTTCGGCTCTCGCGCCATGCGCGACATGAGCCGAACAGTTGCAGATGCAACAACCAGCGGTACGCCGCGCGCGTGACGTACGCCGCCGCTAGGTGCGAACGCCTCGGGTCTCCCGGGCTCCGGCGGCGTCCGTGATCGGCTGGTCGGCCAGGCGGCGGTACGGGCGGGACACGGGCAAGCGCCCCTCCCGCAGGATCTCCTCCCCGGTGATGCTGGAGGAGAGCTGGATCAGGCGGGCCACCACCCCGGTCCAGCCGGTCTGGTGGGACGCGCCGAGGCCGGCCCCGTTGTCGCCGTGGAAGTACTCGTAGAACAGGATCAGGTCCCGCCAGTGCGGATCCTCCTGGAAGATGGTGGTCCCGCCGTAGACCGGCCGGCGTCCGTCGGGTCCCCGTAGGAAGATCGAGATCAAGCGGCGGGTGATCTCCTGCACCACCTCGAACAGGGTCATCTGGCGCCCTGATCCCGTGGGGCACTCCACGGTGAAGGCGTCGCCGTAGTACTGGTAGTGCTGGAGCAGGGCCCGGATGATCAGCAGGTTGGTCGGGAACCAGATCGGGCCTCGCCAGTTGGAGTTGCCGCCGAACGCGCCGGTGGTCGACTCGGTCGCCTGGTAGTCCACCCGGTACTCCTGGCCGTCGACGGTCAGGGTGTACGGGTGCTCCAGGTGCCAACGCGAGATCGACCGGATCCCGTGCGGCCCCAGGAACCGTTCCTCGTCGAGCATGCGGTGCAGGATCCGGCGCAGCTTGTCCTCGTCGACGAGCGAGAGCAGGTGACGACCATTGACGCCCGGGACGGTGGGATCGGCGATGTTGGTGAGCAGGTCCGAGTTGCGGCGGAGGTACTCGCGCACCCGCGCCCGTAGGTCGGGAAACCGCTCCAGCAGCTCGGCCGGGATGGACGTGGTGGCACACAAGGGGAGCAGGCCGACCATGGAACGGATCTTGAGACGCTGCCCGCTGCCGTCGGGCATGCGCATCACGTCGTAGAAGAAGCCGTCCTCCTCATCCCACATCTCGTCGCTGTGCGCGCCGATCGGGTCCATGGCGGCGGCGATCCAGAAGAACCGCTCCACGAACTTGAGGACGAACTCCTCGTAGAACGGGTCGTGCTCGGCGAGGACGCAGGCCAGCTCCAGCATGTTCTGGCTGAACAGGGCCATCCAGGCCGTGCCGTCGGCCTGCTCCAGGCGCCCTCCGCCCGGAAGGGGCGCGCTGCGGTCGAACACACCGATGTTGTCCAGCCCGAGGAAGCCGCCCTCGAAGAGGTTCTTGCCGTCCGGATCCTTCCGGTTGACCCACCAGGTGAAGTTCAGCAGCAGCTTCTGGAACGACTCGGTCAGGAAGGACATGTCCACCCCGGCGGGATTCTTCCCGTCGTCCGCCAGGCCGACCTCGAGCGCGTGGACGAGCAGGGTGGCGAAGGCGTGGACCGGCGGGTTCACGTCGCCGAAGGCCCACTCGTATGCGGGGATCTGGCCGGTCGGGTGGAGGTAGGCCTGGGACAGCATGAGGTCGAGCTGACCCTTGGCGAAGTCGGGGTCGACCATCCCCAGCGGGATGGTGTGGAAGGCCAGGTCCCAGGCGGCGTACCACGGGTACTCCCACTTGTCGGGCATGGAGATCACGTCGTGGTTGACCATGTGGAACCAGCCCTCGTTCCGCACCCCCCGCCGGTGGGGCGACCGCAGCGGATGGGCGTCGTGCTCGCGCAACCACACGTCGAGATCGAAGTAGTAGGTCTGCTTCGACCACAGCATCCCGGCCAGCGCCTGGCGCATCACCGAGGCCGCGTCGTCGTCGACTTGAGGAGGGGTGATGGCGGTGTAGAACTCGTCCGCCTCGGTGAGGCGAAGGGCGATCACCTCGTCGACGTCGCGGAGCGTCGGCCGGTTCGCGCCGGGCAGGACGCGTGACAGCCGACCCCGCAGCACCGCCTCACCGCCGGCCGGAACGGTCACCGAGACATGGGCGGCCGCCTTGGTGCCTTCGCCGTCCGGGTTCACGGTGCCGTCCGCGCCATGGACGATGCGGTCGTTGATGCCGTCCTTCGGGAACTTCGGGAACTTCGGGGCGTCGATCACGTCCCACAACCGGCGGGAGTTGCTGTCGTTGTCGCAGAACAGCAGCTCGCCCTCGCCCTCGACCTGCAGCACGTAGGTGCCGAGCTCGGGATGGTCGGCCTGCACCGTCAGCGGGTCCGTATCGACGGAATGGAGGCGCGGCCGTTCGGTGTGGGGCGGCCAGGACCAGGTGTTGCGGAACCACAGCGTCGGCAGGAGGTGCACCGGCGCGTCCTGCGGACCTCGGTTGGCGACGGTGATCCGGAAGGCGATGTCGAAGGGATCAGCCTTGGCGTACTCGACCGTGACGTCGAAGTAGCGCCGCTCGTCGAACACACCGGTGTCGACCAGCTCGTACTCCATCTCGGTGCGGGACCGCTCTCCGTTGGTACGGACCAGGTCGGCGTAGGGAAAGGCGGCGTGCGGGTACTTGTACAGCCAGCGCTGGTAGGAGTGGGTCGGCAGGTTGTCGAGGTAGAAGTAGTACTCCTTCACGTCCTCGCCGTGGTTGCCCTCGGCGTTGGTCAAGCCGAACAGGCGCTCCTTCAGGATCGGGTCGCGCTCGTTCCAGAGGGCGAGCGCGAAGCACAGCCGCTGCTTGTCGTCGCTCAGGCCGGCCAGACCGTCCTCGCCCCAGTGGTAGGCGCGGGACCGGGCCTGGTCGTGGCTGAAGTACTCCCAGGCCGCGCCGTCGTCGCTGTAGTCCTCGCGCACCGTGCCCCACTGGCGCTCGCTCAGGTACGGGCCCCACGTCCTCCAGCCCACGCCCTCGCGGGCCTCCCGTAGGCGGATCTCCTCGGCCGTGAGCTCCACGACACTCCTCCTTGACCGGTCGCTCGAGATCGGGGTGACACACCCCCTGCGTACCGTGCCACCAATGAGCCGCCGCCGCGTCATCCACCGCTGCACCGAGTGCGCCGTCACCCATCCCAAGTGGTCCGGCCGATGCCTGTCGTGCGGAGCGTGGAACTCCCTGATCGAGGAAGTGGAAGACGTGGGCAGGGCCGCGGGCGCATCTCCTGGCCGACCGATGGCCCAGGCCCGTCCCATCACCGAGGTGGATTCCCGCGAGGGCACCCCGGTGGCCACGGCCGTGCCCGAGCTCGATCGTGTCCTCGGCGGCGGCCTCGTGCCGGGTTCGGTCACCTTGGTCGGCGGGGAGCCGGGCATCGGCAAGTCCACGTTGCTGTTGCAGGTGGCAGCGGCGCTCGCCCGGCACGGGCATCCGGTCCTGTACGTCTCGGCCGAGGAGAGCGCGGCGCAGGTCCGGCACCGGGCCGAGCGGCTCGGCGCGATGCACGACGGCCTGTGGCTGCTGTCCGAGACCGAGCTGCCGGGGATCCTCGCGGCACTGGACGAGATCGGCCCGGCGCTGGTGGTCGTCGACTCGATCCAGACCGTGATCGACCCGGAGATTGCCTCCTCTGCGGGCTCGGTCGTGCAGGTCCGGGAGAGCGCGCATCGCCTGGTGCAGGAGGCCAAGCGCCGGGGGGTGGCCATCGTGCTCGTCGGCCACGTCACCAAGGACGGCTCCCTCGCCGGGCCGCGCGTGCTGGAGCACGTGGTCGACACGGTCATCTCCTTCGAGGGGGACCGCCACCACGCCCTGCGGCTGCTGCGCGCGGTCAAGCACCGCTACGGCCCCACCAGCGAGCTGGGGGTGTTCGAGATGTCGGAATCCGGTCTGATCGGCGTGGCCGACGCCAGCGGGCTGTTCCTGGCCGATCGATGCGTCGGCATTCCAGGGTCGGCGGTCGTGCCCACCCTGGAAGGCCACCGCCCGCTGCTCGTCGAGGTGCAGGCTCTCGTCGCCAGCACCAACCTGCCGACGCCGCGGCGCGCCGCGCAGGGGTTCGATCAGGGGCGCTTGGCGCTGCTCGTCGCCGTGCTCGCCAACCGTGTGGGGCTGGCCGTCGCCGATCGGGACGTCTACGCGTCGGTCGTGGGTGGGGTGCGGCTGAGCGAGCCCGGCAGCGATCTCGGCATCTGCCTGGCGTTGGCCTCGGCGCTCGGGAACACGGCACTGGCTCCCGATCTCATCGCCTGCGCCGAGGTCGGCCTCGGAGGTGAGCTGCGCCAGGTGGGCCAGACCACGAGGCGCCTGGCCGAAGCCTCCCGGCTGGGCTTCCGGCGGGCCATCGTGCCCGCGTCAGCACCGGACGTGCCCCGGGCGGCACTCGCTGGCGACGGGGGAACCACCATCGAGCTGCTCCGGGCCGGGTCCGTCGAGGAAGCCATCTGCCTCGCCGGGCTACCGGTGCGCAGTCCACCCCGCGAGCGCGATGGAGGACCACGGCGCGACGGGCGGGAGGACTGGCTCGGCGAGAGCGCGGTCGTGACGCCGTTCGGCCCTCCCCACGCACGTGGTCAGCCGGTCGGAACGCTCCCGGCCAAAGCGAGGGCCTCGTCGCGACCGAGCGCAGACTCGAGCCGGTAGGTGAACGGCCCCTGCGTCCAGATGAGGGTGTTCCCGGCCAGCCTCAGCGTCTCCTCCACGACGCTGCCGTCCGCCGCCAGGTACAGGAACGAATGGGGCTCGCCGGACAGCCACGCCGCCGGCGCGCCGTCGACGCTCACCCGCTCGTACGTCGTGCCACCTCCGGCCAACTTCTGGAAGAGCCCCTCGTCCACCTCGGCCCTGAAGACGGTGAGCAGAGCACCGACCCCGGCGATGGCAGTCGGCGGCAGCGAGCTCGACGGTGGCCAGACCAGCGTCAGCTTGCCGCTCGACGGAGGAGTACCGAGGTACGACGCCGCCGGTGGTCCGATAGCGGCCGGGACGGGCGTGACCACGCCGACCTGCGCTGCGCCCTCGTCCAGGCCGATCGGCCGTCCCGCCGCTAGAGCGGCCGGATCCGGTCCCGGTGGAAAGGTGGGAGGCGCTGTGCTGGCCACGGCCGGGGACGACTCGGGTGAAGGCCCGACCGTTGACGACGTCGAGCGTTCGATGGCGATCCCGCCGATCCCGAGCAGGTCGGCGACCGCCCGGCGGGCGCGAGGGCTGCCGACCAGGACCAACCCGACCAGGACGATCGCCGCCGCCGCGACCGCCAGCACCCGGCGCCCAGCAGGCCGGCTCCAGAAGGGCACGACGACATGGTCCGGCGCGGGCTCCGCGCGCGACAGCTCCGCTACCACGCGCTCGGCGAGGGTGGCCTCACCCGGGAACTCCAGGGAGTCGGCGAAGGCGGTCAGCGCGCGTTCGAGATCGACCGGCATCAGAGCGTCTCCTCCAACTGGGCCCGCAACCGCTCGAGGGCCCGTGAACACCGGGACTTCACGGTTCCCGCCGGAACGTCGAGCGCGCGAGCGGTCTCCGCCTCCGACAGGCCGGCGAAGTAGCGCAAGGCGATCACCGTCCGGTCGCGGTCATCGAGCCCGGACAACGCCGCCCTCAGCTCGGCCGCGCTGACGGCGCCGAGGGCCAGATCCTCGGCCGACCCCGGCTCGTGACCACCGAGCGCCGCGGCGCGCACGGCCAGGCGCTGCCGCCGCTCGCGACTACGGCGCCGGTTGCGCGCCTCGTTGGCCACGATCTGCATCAACCAGGGCCGCAGCGGCCGCCTCTCGTCGAAGCGGGACAGAGCTCGGAACGCCTTCACGAACGCCTCCTGGGTAACGTCCTCGGCCTCGCTCTCGGAGCCCCCGACGGCGAAGGCCGTGCGCAGCGCCGCCCGCTGGTGGCGCCCGACCAAGGCGCCGAACGCCTCGACGTCGCCAGCGCGGGCGCGCGTGACGAGTGCCGCCTCTTCCGCTGCGCTGTCCGGAAGGTGCTCCGGGGACGGGCTGGCCATGTCGATCCTCCCGTTCCTACACCGCGATCCGGCATTCGGTTCGCCGCCGAGCCCGCCCATCACGCAACGAAGGCGAAACACTGGGCGGCCCCGCCGGACAGATCGGCACGGATCCCTACCCTGACGCCATGGCGATGACCACCATGACCCCGGTCGAGCCCGAACGGCCGCCCCGCCGCTCACGCGCCGCGATCGTCCTCGGAGCGGTCGTCCTCGCCGCGGCGGTCGCGGTGGTGCTCGCGCTGTTCCAGCCCTGGAAGCTCTGGGTCGACGAGACGGTCGACCAGCCGGCGCCCGCCCGTGCGACACCACTCGCGGATCCCGCCAGCTCGCCGACGACGACGGCGGCGGCACCCATCACGACCGTGGCCAGCGCACCGGCCAGCGCGGCTCCGGCATCGGCCCCGCCCGCTCCGACAGCCGCGGCGGCGCCGGCGCCCACACCGCCACCGACCACCGTGCAGGTGGCGACCCAGTTCGTGTCGCTCG
>DASTFY010000185.1:0-2912 GCA_035719525.1 Acidimicrobiales bacterium | reverse complement strand
TGCAGCTCGGCCTGGCGGAGCGGGTGCTGGTCAGCGTCCTCTACGGGCTCCTCGGGCTCGGTGTCCTCATCGCCACGCCGTACATCGTGCGGGCCATGGCCGGCATCAACCGACTGCTGGTCACCGGCCTGCTCGGTCCGAGCGGCTCCGCCGAACTCCAGCGCAGGGTGGAGGAGCTTTCCGGCAGCCGGGACGCGTCTGTCGATGCCGCGGAGGCGGAGCGCCGCCGGATCGAACGGGACCTGCACGACGGAGCCCAGCAGCGCCTCGTCGCGCTGGCCATGGACCTCGGTCTGGCCAAGGACCGTTTGGAACGGGGCGAGGACGTCACGACCACCACGGAGCTCGTCGGCCAGGCCCACGACGAGGCCAAGCGGGCCATCACCGAGCTACGGGAGCTGGTTCGGGGCATCCACCCCGCCGTACTGGCCGACCGGGGCCTGGACGCCGCCCTCTCCTCCCTCGCCGCCCGCTGCCCGGTGCCCGTGAACCTCGAGGTCGCCCTGCCGGGACGACCTCCAGCGCCCATTGAGACGACCGCCTACTTCGTCGTGGCCGAGGCGCTCACCAACGTGGCCAAGCACAGCCGCGCCAGCACCGCGTGGGTGCGGGTCGCGGCGCACGGGACCTCGATGACCGTCGAGGTCACCGACGACGGTGTCGGCGGCGCCGCGGTCGAGCGCGCCGGGGGCCTGGCCGGCCTGGTCGACCGGGTCCGAGCCGTCGAGGGCACCCTGCGACTGGCCAGCCCTCCGGGCGGGCCGACGACGCTGCTGGTGGAGCTGCCGTGCGGGTCATGATCGTGGAGGACTCCGTGCTGTTGCGCGAGGGATTGGGGCGGATCCTGGCCGAGTACGGGGACGAGGTGGTGGCCGCGCTCGGGAGCGCTGACGGCCTGTTGGCCACGGTCGAGGACAACGCCCCGGATGTCGTCATCGTCGACGTGCGCATGCCGCCGACGCACACCGACGAGGGGTTGCGCGCCGCCATCGACCTGCGCCGTCAACGGCCGGGGACGCCGGTGCTGGTGCTCTCCCAGTACGTCGAGGAGCGCTACGCCAGCGACCTCCTGTCCGACGACACCGAGGCGGTCGGTTACCTGCTCAAGGAGCGGGTGGCGGATGTGGCCGACTTCGTCTCCGCGCTGCACCGCGTCGCCGAGGGTGGGACGGTCCTCGACCCCGAGGTCGTCGCCCAGCTCCTCGCCCGCCGCCGGTCGGGGCCACTGGATTCCCTCACGCCGCGCGAGCGCGAGGTGTTGGCCCTGATGGCCGAGGGCCGCTCCAACGCCGGCATCGCCCAGGCCCTGGTGGTGTCCGACGGCGCGGTCGAGAAGCACATCTCGTCGATCTTCGGGCGGCTCGGCCTGGCTCCGACCGACACCGAGCACCGCCGGGTGCTGGCCGTGCTCACCTGGCTCCGCGGCTGAACGGCGGTCGAGGAGAGCGATTCACCAGAGGCCGAACTGGCGGTCGCCGGCGTCGCCGAGGCCGGGGACGATGTAGGCCTTGTCGTTGAGGTGGCTGTCGACCGCGGCCGTGATGACCCGGGTCTCGATACCGGACAGGCGGATGCGCTCCAAGCCCTCGGGCGCGGCGAGCACGCAGACCACCGCGATGGGCTGTGGCGCGCCCCGCTCCACCAGCAGGCGGCAGGTGTACTCGAGCGAGCCTCCGGTGGCCAGCATCGGATCGAGCACGAAGCACGGCCGCTCATCGAGTCGGTCCGGCAGCTTGGCCAGATAGGGGTGGGGGAGGAACGTCTCCTCGTCGCGGGCCAGCCCGATGAAACCGACCTCCGCCGCGGGCAGCAGCCGCAGCGCGCCGGTGACGAGCCCGACGCCGGCCCGCAGGATGGGTACCAGCATCGGCACCGTGGACAGACGCCGCCCGTAGGCCGGCCCGAGCGGTGTCGTCACCCGCACCTCCTGCGAGGGCAGGTGCCGGGTGGCTTCGTAGACCAACATCCCGGCCAGGCCGTCCAGCGCAGCACGGAACTCGGCGTTGGGCGTGGTGACCTCCCGCAGGATGGTCAGGCGCTCGGCCACGAGCGGGTGATCGATGACGGTGATGTCCACGCCGCCAATCGTGGCAGGATTCGGGTCGTGGCCAGCACTGACCGGGACCGGGTGGCGGCGATGATCGATCACACGCTGCTGGCGCCGGAGGCCACCGCCGACGAGGTGCGCGAGCTGTGCGAGGAGGGCGAGCGCCTCGGGGTGCTCGCCGTGTGCGTGTCGCCGTCGATGCTGCCGCTCGGCGCGGGCTGGCTGACGGGCGAGACGCTGACCGCCTGCGTCGTGGGCTTCCCCTCAGGCGCCCACCACGCGTCGGTCAAGGCGGCCGAGGCCGCCCAGGCGCGGGCCAACGGGGCCGACGAGGTCGACATGGTCATCAATCTGGGCCTGGCCAAGGCCGGGGCCTGGGGTGCGGTGCGGGCCGAGATCGACGCCGTGCGGGCCGCCGCCCCTCATCCCGCGGTGGTGAAGGTGATCATCGAGTCCGGCCTGTTGACCGACGAGGAGATCGTGGCGGCCTGCGAGGCGTCCGTGGCCGCCGGGGCCGACTTCGTCAAGACCTCGACCGGCTTCCACGACAGCGCCGGCGGCGCGACGGTCGAGGCGGTCCGGCTCATGCGGGCCACCGTCGGCCCAGACGTGGGCGTCAAGGCCAGCGGGGGCATCCGCAGCGCGGAGAAGGCTCTCGCCCTGATCGAGGCCGGCGCCAACCGCATCGGCACCTCGTCAGCGGCGAAGATCCTGGCCGAGCTCGAGGGCTGAGCCACCCGACCCGGAAAGCCCACCCGGGCTCACCTTTCGCGCCCGAGCGCCGAAGGGCGTCAGCCGGCGCGGGGTTGGGCGGGCTCGTGCGGGTGCGGCTGATAGCTCGGGACGAAGGTGAGCCAGCGGGTGT
>DASTFY010000184.1:0-2742 GCA_035719525.1 Acidimicrobiales bacterium | reverse complement strand
GAAGAACTAGCGCCCGCGGCCTTCCAGGTGGCGCGCCGCGTACACCGCGGCCTCGGTGCGTCGCGCCATTCCCATCTTGGCCAGCAGAGCCGTCACGTAGTTCTTGATCGTCTTCTCGGCCAGGTGCAACCGCTCGCCGATCTCGCGGTTGGTCAACCCTTCGGCGAGCAGCTTCAACACGTTGAGCTCCTGATCGGTGAGGCGCGCCAGCCGCTCGTCCTGAGCCGGGCCCTTGCGGATCCGCTCCAGCACCCGAGCGGTGACGACCGGATCCAGGAGGTTCTGACCGCCGGCCACCCGCCGTACGGCGTCCACCAGGTCGGTCGAGCGGATCTGCTTCAGCACGTATCCCGCCGCCCCGGCCATGATCGCCTGGAACAACGCCTCGTCGTCGTCGAAGGACGTGAGGATCAGACACGCGGTTCGGGGGTGACGGGATCGGATGTCGCGGCAGGCCTCGATGCCGTTCCCCTCCTCCAGACGGACGTCGAGCACGGCGACGTCGGGGTCGAGGGCGTGCACCCGGTCGACGGCTGTCTGCTGGGTTGCCGCTTCACCCACCACCTCGATGTCGCCCTCGGCCTCCAGCAGATCGCGCAGCCCTCGCCGCACGATCTCGTGGTCATCGAGGAGGAACACGGTGATGCGATCTGGCATGGTCACAATCATCGCGGAATCCACCGCGTCGGGCAGCGACGGGACCACGCGCCGGGCCCGATGCAGGCCCCGATCCGGGAATGTTGCGTTCCCGGCGCGGCCATCGCAACGAATCCGTAACGCTCTGCTATCGTCACGCTCCGTGTTCACGAGAGAGGTCGACCCGTCGCGGCGCGCCGCGCGCCACGTGGCGTCGCGCTGCCTCCTCCTGGGCGGACTCCTGGCCCTCAGCTCGCTCGTGGTGACCCGTTCCGCGTCGGCCAGCCCCGTGGACGAGAAGCGGCGCGAGGCGGAACGCATCGCCAACCAGATCGAGTCGCTCACCGACCAGTCCTTCGATCTCGGCGAGGAGTACGACCGGGTGGCGACCGAGCTGGCTCAGGTCGACATCGAGGTGGCCGCCGCGCAGAAGCGGGTCACGGAGCTCGAGGCGCAGGTCGGTTCGATGCGCACCGCGATGCAGGGCGTCGCCGTGCAGTCCTACATCTACGGGGTGCAGGGCGAGGGAGTGGCGGCCATCCTCGGTGGCGCCGGCGGCCCGGCCATCGCGGCGCAGCGTGAGCAGTACACGGAGCTGGTGCTCGGGTCCTCGGTGTCCGAGATCGACGAGCTGGAGACCGTCAGCCAGGACGCCACCCGCGAGCGCCAGAACCTCGAGGAGAAGCAGGCCAAGAAGCGCACGCTCCAGGAGGCATTGGCCGCCAAGCAGGCCGAGGTCGACGCTTCGATCCAGAAGGCGCGGGCGCTCGAGTCCACGGTCAAGGGCCAGCTGGCGACACTCGTGGCACAGGAGCAGGCCCGGCGGGCCCAGCAGGCCGCCGCCCGCGCTCGCCAAGCCTCGCCCTCCCAGCCGGCGTCCGGCAACCGGACGCTCACCGCGCGATCGAACAGCAAGGCATCGGTCCCGTCGGGCCCACGGGCCGGCGCCAACGTTCCCGCCCCCTCGCCGGGGGCGGCGGGCGCCGTCGCCGCGGCGCTCAGCCAGCTCGGCGTCGGCTACCGCTATGCCAGCTCCAGCCCGGGTGAGGCCTTCGACTGCTCCGGTCTGACGGCCTGGGCCTGGGAGCAGGCAGGGCGATCTCTGCCCCACCAGTCGCGCTCCCAGTACGCGGCGACCGCCCGGGTACCCGAGAACGAGGTCCAGCCGGGGGACCTGGTCTTCTATTACAACCCCATCGGCCACGTCGGCATGTACATCGGCAACGGGCAGATGGTGCACGCCACCAACCCCGGCGACGTGGTGAAGGTGGCGGCGGTCAACTGGGGCAAGGTAGTCGGCATCGGCCGACCCTGAGGGTGCCAGCCGGCCCGACCCGCTAGCCGGCCATTGAGAGGTCGCGCAGCTTTCTGACCAGCCGGTGGCGGCGGTTGCGGATCGTCCGGTCGGTGCAGCCGAGAGCGTCGGCGATCGCCGCGATCGACATGCCGGCCGCCAGGGCCTGCAGCAAGGCCAGGTCGGCCTCCACCAACTCCACCGAATCGCGGAGGCCGTGGACCAGGGCGGCCAGCTCGTCCAGCGGATGGCTGGAGGACGCACCGTCGAGGCCGGCGGCCGGCTCACGGTCGGCAGGGAGCTCCACCCGGCGCTGGACCTCGTGCAGCCGCTTGGGCCGCACGCAGGTGAGGTACTCGCTGTCCCGGATGATGTTGGTGGCCACCCGGCGTGGTCGGCGGGCCAGCGGGTACGAGCCGATGACGATCCAGGCCGTGGCGCACAGCTCGTCGAAGAGCGCGGCCCGCTGGCCGGGGTGTGAGCGCGTTCTCCGCGCCGCGATGCTGACCAGGGCTCCGAGCACCCTCTGGAACGCGACCCGGAGGGCCAGGGTCCGGCCCTCCAGTGCCGCCGCCACGATCCGGGCCATCACCAGGTCCGCCGTCTCGAGATCGACCGGAGGGTGCCCGTCCGGCTGGCCGCCGCACGCCGCCAACAGCGCGGCGAGGTCGCGGTGCTCGGCGATCGGCTGTCCGGCCAGCTCCGCCGCCACCGCGGGGTCGGTCACCAGAGAGGCCCATTCCGCGTTGAGCCGGGCCGTCAAGGTGGGCCGGCTCCTGGGGTAGGAGGAGCGATGGCTGGGGAGGTGGGTG
>DASTFY010000183.1:0-16341 GCA_035719525.1 Acidimicrobiales bacterium | reverse complement strand
AGTAGCTCTCGTCCGTCGTGGAGACCGACCGGCGCTGGTCGTGAGCCAACCCGAGCCGCCGCAGCTGCCTGCGGTAGGTGGCCACGTTCTCATCTGTCCGAACGCGGGGATGGGTGCCGGTATCGATGGCGTACTGCTCGGCGGGCAGGCCGAACGCGTCGTAGCCGAGGGTGTGCAGGACGTTGAAACCCTTCATCCGCCGGTACCGGCCGAACACGTCGGTGCCGATGTAGCCGAGGGGATGGCCGACGTGCAGCCCGGCCCCCGACGGGTACGGGAACATGTCGAGCAGGAACAGCTTCGGTCGCCCGCCGACCCTCTCACGGTCGGCCAACGGCCCGGCCGGGTTGGGGGCCTCGAAGGTGTGCTCGGCGTCCCAGCGCGCCTGCCAGCGAGCCTCGATCTCGGCGGCCAAGGCGGCGTCGTACCGGTGGGGCGGCGCGTCGTCGGGGGAGGTCGCGGCCCCCGGGCGGGCGCTCACCCGATCGGTGACGTCCTGTGCCTCAGCCATGGCCTGCCACTCTACGAGGGGTAACGTGAGGAGCACCCGTCCCAGGGGGTTCGCTCACCGCATGTCGTCACCCACGCCCATCGTCGCCCGGCTGCAGCGTGCCGCGGAGACCTCCAGGGGCATCCGCTTCGTCGGCGCATCGGTGCCCGGGGACGACGGCGACTATGTGTCTTGGGCACAGCTCCACGACGAGGCGCGAGCGGTCGGCGCCGCGCTGCAGGCGCGTGGGATCCAACCCGGTGACCACGTCGCGATCCTCGGCCCCACCAGCCGGCCACTGGTCACGATCATCCAGGGCTGCTGGCTGGCGGGTGCGGCCAGCATGGTGCTGCCTCTTCCCATGCGGATGGGCTCGCTGGAAGCCTTCGTCGAGTCGACGCGCGCCCGCATCCGCCACGGCGACGCCAAGCTGGTGCTGATCGACGATCTCCTGGCCGCCTTCTACGCGGCGGTTCCGGGCGATCCCCCTCTCGTGCCCATGGCCGACGTGCTGCCCGGCCCCGGTCGGCCCGGTCCAGAGGCGGTCGAGATCCCGGCCGTCGATCCTGAGCGGCTCGTCATCCTCCAGTACACCAGCG
Organism: Acidimicrobiales bacterium; assembly: GCA_035719525.1. Classification (GTDB taxonomy): domain Bacteria; phylum Actinomycetota; class Acidimicrobiia; order Acidimicrobiales; family Ilumatobacteraceae; genus DASTFY01. The sequence goes on along the minus strand of DASTFY010000183.1, from coordinate 15,252 downwards.
GGTCGACCAGCGAGCCCAAGGGCGTGATGATCCCCGACCGCGTGTTCGGCGCCAACATCGACGCCGCCGTGGCCGGCGTGGAGCTGGTGGACGGCGACGTCCTCGTGTCCTGGCTGCCGCTGTACCACGACATGGGGCTGGTCGGCTGCCTGGGCATCCCCATGCTGAACGGGATCGACCTCGTTCAGGCCGCCCCCCAGGACTTCCTGGCCCACCCCGGCCACTGGATGGAGTGGTTGTCCCGCTACCGGGGCACGGCCACGGCCGGGCCGAACTTCTCCTGGGTGCTGGCCACCCGGGCCCTGCGGCGGCTGAAGGACCTCGACCTGTCGCCGATGCGCATCGCGTTGAGCGGCGCCGAGCCGATCGATCCCGGGGCCGTGGAGGCGTTCGTGGCGGCCGCCGAGCCCTTCGGGTTCCGGCCGGGCGCCGTGTTCCCGGCCTTCGGCATGGCCGAGGTCGCCATCGCCGGGTCGTTCTCGCCGCTCATGCGGGGGCTGGTGTGCGACACCGTCGACCGCGAGGTGCTGGAGCGGGATCGGGTGGCCAAGCCGATCGAGATCACCGATCCGGATGACGAGGCGCTGATCGCTCGCCGGCTGCCGTTGCTGGGCCGGCCGGTCGCCGGGCTCGAGTTCCGGGTGATCGATCCCGACACGGGCGAGAACCTGCCGGAACGCCACGTCGGCGAGCTGCTCATCCGGGGCAGCTCGGTCACCCCCGGCTACTACAAGCGCCCGGACGCCACGGCCGAGCTGTTCCGCGACGGCTGGCTGTGCACGGGCGACCTGGGCTATCTGCTCGACGGCGAGTTGGTGCTGTGCGGCCGCATCAAGGACGTGATCATCGTCGGGGGCCGCAACGTGTTCCCCGAGGACATCGAGCGGGCCTGTGGGCGCATCGACGGCGTCCGCGCCGGCAATGTGATCGCCTTCGGCATGGAGGGCTACAAGGGCAAGGAGTCGGTCGTCGTCGTGGCTGAGGTCAAGGGCAGCGACCTCGACGCCATCCGCAAGGAGATCCACCACCGCGCGCTCGATGTCTGTGGCATCCCGCCGCGCGACATCATGCTGGTCAAGCCGAGCAGCCTTCCGAAGACGTCGTCGGGCAAGCTCCAGCGGGCCAAGTGCCGCGAGCAGTACCTCCAGGAGACCCTCGCCCTCGCCTGACCGCCGCATGCGCCTGGCGGCGGCCGCGGCGCGCTCGGCGAAGCGAGGCGAGCCTGTCAACTCGTTCATGGCCGACGATCACGTAGATATCGCGACCAGATCGGCCACGAACGAAAGTGCGGCTCAGGCCTTCAGTGCGGCGATGACGGCGCTCCAGCGGGACGGATCGGATCGGTAGGGGGCGTAGAAGGAGATCCGTTGGATGACATCGCCGTAGCGGCGGTGGAGCTCGCCCGCGACCGCTTCGGGCTCGGCCACGACGGCGAAGGTGTTCAGGATCTCGTCGTCGATCAGGTCACCCATCTCGACCCAACGGCCCTGCTTGGAGAGGCCGTTGAGCTCGTCGTGCAGCCCACCCCAGCCGTGGAGGTCGAGCACGGGCCGGTAGGCCGGTGTCGACCCATAGAACGCGATCTGCTGGCGGGTGCCCGAGACGGCGGCGGCCAGCTCCTCCGGCGTCGCCGCGGTGACGACGAAGCTGGGCCCGGCGATCTCGAAGCCCTCGAGGCTCCGGCCGGCCTTCAGCCGCCCCCGCTCCAGTGCGGGCAGCGTCACCTCGCGCAGGTAGCGCTCGGTGGTGAACGGGTGGCAGAGGAAACCGTCGCAGACCTCGCCCGCCACCTCGGTCATGAGCTCGCCGACGCCGGCCAGGAACACCCTGGGCGGCGGGTGCCCGCCGAGGTTCCGGGCGTCGGGGGCGAAGAACGGTGTCATCAGCGTGTGCGTATAGAAGTCCCCTCGAAAGGCCAGCTTGGTGCCGTTGAGCCAGCAGTCCCAGATGGCTCGGAGGGCCAGCACCATCTCCCGCATGCGCGCTGCGGGATGGCTCCAGGGCATCGAGAACCGCTTCGTGATATGGGGCTTGATCTGGCTGCCCAGGCCGAGGATGAAGCGGCCGCCGGAGTACGCGTGAAGATCCCAGGCGGTGTGGGCGAGCACCATCGGGTTGCGGGCGAAGGCGACAGCGATGGAGGTGCCCAGCTCCACCCGCTCTGTGTGCTCGGCGGCCAGTACCAGAGGCAGGAACGGGTCATGCGCGGTCTCGGCCGACCAGAGGCCGGAGTAGCCGGCGGCTTCCGCTTCCCGGGAGTGCTCGCCAACGGCACGCAGATCGAGCCCGATCGTGCCGTCGACGTTCACGGGCGCGGACGGTAGTGGCCGCTAGCGTCTGACCCTCGTGCAGGACCGGACCGCCACGCTCGACGCCGCTGCCGCCATCGAGGGCTGGATGACCCCGGCCCAGGGCCAGCAGCTCTGGGACGCCGCGGCCGCGGTGCCGGCGGGCGGGGCCATCGCGGAGATCGGGAGCTACCGCGGCAAGTCGGCCGTGGTGCTGGCCTCGGCGGCGGCCGAGAGCGTGTCCGTCACCGCCATCGATCCCCACGCCGGAAACGACCGCGGACCCCAGGAGATCCACGGCACGGCCGGCGAGGGCCAGTCCGACCACGAGGCCTTCCGGGCCAATCTCGCCGCGGCGGGCGTGGCCGACCGGGTGCGCCACGTCCGCCGGTTCTCCCACGAAGCCCTGGCGGACGTGCCGGGAACCCTCGACCTGCTCTACATCGACGGCGCCCACCGCGTCGGCCCGGCGCGGGACGACATCGTGAAGTGGGGGGCCAAGGTCTCCCCCGGAGGGACGCTGCTGATCCACGACGCGTACAGCTCCGTGGGTGTCACCCTCGCCCTGCTGACCACGCTCATCCCCGGTGGGCGGTTCCGTTACCTCGGTCGCGACGGTTCGCTCGCCCGTTACCGCCGCGAGGACCTGAGAGGCCGCGATCGAGTGGCCAACAGCATCGGCCAGCTCCTCGAGCTGGGCTGGTTCGCTCGCAACGTCCTCGTCAAGGTGCTGCTCGTCGCCCGGTTGGGGCGCGTCGCGCGATTGCTCGGCCACGACGGGGAGACCTGGCCGTATTGAGTTCGCTCCGCCACCAGGGTCGGCCTAGCCACCCTGCTCGCGGAGGAATCGCTCCAGCTCGGCGGCCAGCTCGTCGCCGCTGGGCAGGTCGCCGGCAGTGAGCGGCGACGCACCCCCCCGGCCGCCCGGCACAGGCCCGTACGGGTCCAACGGCACGTCGGCGTCGTACGCCTCCTCGAGCTGGTGCAACACGGCCAGGTGCTCGGCGTTGGCGGCGATGAGCTCGTCGAGGCGGCCTCGATGCCGCAACGCCTCCTCGCGGAGGACCGCGGCCTCGGACCTGAGCCCTCCCACCTCCGCCAGCCCGTCGAGCAGCGCCACGCTGGCCGGCGGGTAAGCCGACGCCGAGACGTAGTGGGGGACCTGGGCCCACAGGCCGACGGCCGCGATGCCCTTGACGGTGAAGGCGTGCTCGAGCGCGGCCTGGACCCCGGCCGGGACGTCGACCGTGTTCTTCAGGTAGCTCAGCCCTGCTGCCACCTCGGGAGAGCCGCAACTCACCGACAGCCGGCTGGGCCGGGTGTGCGGCACGGCGAAGGGATAGGCGCCCAGCCCGACCATCAGGCGAGGACCGAAGCCGATGCACAGCTCCGTGGCCACGTCGACGAAGCGCTGCCAGGCCGAGTCAGGCTCGTGGCCGGTCAGGAGCAGCACGTCTCGACCGGCACCGTCGCGCGCCGCCTTCAGCTCGATGCTCGGCCAGATGAGGTTGGTGTTCACGCCGTCGCGCAGCTCCATCACGGGTCGCCGGGCCCGGTAGTCGATGAAGCTGTCGCCGTCGAAGGTGGCGATGGTGCGACCGCCCCACTCCTCGTCCAACGAGGCCATGGCCATCTGCGCGGCCCCACCGGCATCGATCCAGCCCGTCAGCATCACGACCACCGCCGGCGCCTCGAGCTGGGGATCCTCGTGCAGTTCGTAGTCGGTCATCGACACCTGATCACAGCGCGGAGGCGTGCGCGGCGGCCTGCGCCGCGGCGTGGTCGACCTGGAGCCTGAACGTGTCGAACTCGGACGGATCCCGCTCGCCCCCGAGCGCGCCGGCCAGGTAGCGCGCGTAGACACCCTCGACGATGCAGGCCAGCTTCCAGAACGCGAACGCCACGTAGAAGTCGATGCCGCTCAAGTCGCGGCCTGACGCCGCCGAGTACCGGGACAGCACGTCCGCCCGGTCAGGGAATCCCTCAGCGGTGGTGGCCGAACCCGTCCACGCCGACGGTTCGTCGCCAGGACCGGTCCAGTAGACCACCAACAGCCCGACGTCGGCCAGGGGATCACCCAGGGTGCAGATCTCCCAGTCGAGCACCGCCACCACCCGCCCGTCGTCGCCGACCATCGTGTTGTCCAGCCGGTAATCGCCGTGGACGATGGTGGCCGGCCCCTGGGACGGGATGCGGGAAGCGAGGAGGTCGTGGACGCGGTCGATGGCGGGGAGGTCCCGAGTCTGGGACTGCTGCCACTGTCCGTACCACCGCTTGAGCTGCCGGGCGATGTAGCCCTCGTGCCGGGCGAGGTCGGCCAGGCCCACGGCCTCGACATCGACGGCGTGGATAGCGGCCAGGGTGTCGACCAGGTCGTCGCCGGCCATCCGCCGCGCGCCGGTGGCGAGGGTGTGCTCGGCCGCGTCGCGGTCGCGGATGACATGGCCGTCCACAAAGTCCATGACGTAGAACGGCGCGCCGGTGACGGATGGGTCCTCGCAGTACCCACGGGCGGGCGCGACGGGTACCGGCGTGTCGGCCAGCGCCGCGATGATGCGGTGCTCGCGCCCCATGTCGTGGGCCGAGGCCAGGAGTGGCCCGAGCGGCGGTCGGCGCAACACCAGCGCGTGCCCGTCCGAGCCCACCACGCGGTAGGTGAGGTTGGAGTGGCCGCCGGCGATCAGGTCGAAGCGGAACGGCCCGGTGGCATCGGCGACGTTGCGCTCGAGCCACTGCGACACCGGACCGACGTCGATGCCGGTGGGCTCGGGGGGCATGAGGTCGGTCTCCGACGTCCCTGTCGGGACCGGCACCGTCTCACCGCTCATGGGGGCACGGTAGCGGCCGCCGATAGCGTGACGGCATGGCCACCGATGTCACCGACGCCACGTTCCAGACCGAGGTCATCGAGCGGAGCGCCGAGGTTCCGGTGATCGTCGACCTGTGGGCGCCTTGGTGCGGTCCCTGCCGCACGCTCGGGCCGATCCTCGAGAAGGTCACCGACGCCACTGACGGTCAGGTGGTGCTCGTGAAGGTCAATGTGGATGAGAACCCCCAGGTGGCGACGGCGTTCCGGGCCCAGTCGATCCCGGCGGTGTACGCACTGAAGGGCGGCCAGGTCGTGGACGGCTTCATCGGGGCCTATCCGGAGGCGGCCGTGACCGAGTTCGTGGCGTCGCTGGTGCCTTCCGAGGGGGAACAGGAGCTGGCGAGGCTCGTGGCGGCTGGCGACGAGGCCAGCCTCCGGCAGGCGCTGGAGTTGGAGCCCGGCCACGTCGAGGCCGTCACCGCGCTGGCCGAGCTGCTGATCGAGGACGGACGGGCCGAGGAGGCGCTGGGCCTGCTGGCCAGGATTCCCGAGACGGAGGCGGTGCGGCTCCTCGCTGCCCGCGCCCGCCTGGCCCAGGGGTCGGACGATGGGGACGCCGAGGCACTACCCGCCGACGGCTACGACGACAAGCTCGTCGAGCTGCTACCCCTCGTCCGCGACGACGAGGCCGCCCGCCAGGAGTTCGTCGACATCCTCGAGGTGATGGGCCCCGACGACACCCGCACCGCCCACTACCGCCGTCAGCTCACCAGCCGCCTGTTCTAAGTCTTCGTCGCCGCTCTCCGCTGCGCTTCGATCGGCTCCTACTCGCTTCGCTCGGCAATGCCTCAGGCGTCGTTGCGGTGCGCCGGCCAAGCCGGCCGCACCGGCTTTGGCCCCCGGTTTCGTCGTCGCCCGCCTCCGCTTCGCGTCGGTGGGCTCCTACTCGCTGACGCTCGGCACTGCGTCAAGTTGGGTTGCGGTGCGCCGGCCGAGCATCGGTCCGTCGTTTGTGTCGAGGATCTCCGCGTTCAGCGCGGACTGCGTCGACACAAGCGTGACGGGGAGCCCGGTCTGCCGGGGAGCCCGGTTTGCAGGGCAAAGCCCGAGGCGTCGTTGCGGTGCGCCGGCGCCAGCATCGGTCCGTCGTTTGTGTCGGGGATTACCGCGCTGGGCGCGGAAAACGCCGACACAAGTGAATCCGCGGCGTCACTCGGGTGAGCGGGTGGTCGCCCGGCGCGTAGCATCGTGTCATGCGGCTGGAGCGACGCGAAGGGTTCTGGTTGCTGGTGGGCGGGCCGGTGCCACGGGGGTCAGACGCCATCACGCTGGGACCGCTGATCTCGGTCCGCCGGTCGGCGGCCGGCTCCCGGTATCTCCTGCACCACGAGCTGGTGCACGTGCGTCAGTGGCGGCGGCACGGCGTGGTCGGCTTCCTCGCTCGCTACCTGGGCGCCTATGCCGTGTGGCGGCTGCGCCGGAAGGGGCACCACGGCGCCTATCTGCGCATCCCCTTCGAAGTCGAGGCGGATTGGGTGGCGCGACGGGCGTTGGCCACCGAGGTGCGTGAGCCGACCGCGCCCACCGAACGCAGCGTCGTGTAACGTCATCCCGTCCGGCTTCCCCCGGTGACCACGCGCTCGCCCGAGCGAGCGCTCGTGCCGTGGAGGGAAGCCCGTGCCGGAGCTGCTCCGCCCTGAACCCCCGCGCTCGTGGCGCGAGCGCCTGGCCGGCGCACGCGCCACCATCGACCCGGCCAGAGCGGCCGTCACCGCCGGGATCGTCCTGCTGCTGGCCGTCGCCGGGTGGTGGCTGGTGCGCCCGGCCCGTCCGCCCGTGGAAGCCGGTCTACCGAGAGCGTCGACCACGGCCGAAGGCGCCGCAGGGGTGGGGGAGGAGTCCGGGCCGCAGGCAGCCAGCAATACCGCGCTGCCGGCTGGCGCCGCCATCGCCCCACCCGAGCTGTTCGTGCAGGTCGCCGGGGCAGTCGTTCGGCCTGGCGTGTACCGGCTGGCCGACGGGGCCAGGGTCATCGACCTCATCGAGCGGGCCGGCGGCGCGCTGGCCGACGCGGACCTGCAGGCGATGGCGTTGGCCGGCCGGCTGGTGGACGGCCAGCGCGTGCAGGTGCCACACATGGGTGAGGTCCTTCCGCTGCAGGCGACGGGCGGAGCCGGGCCGCCCGGCACGGGCGGACCGGGCCCGACCGCACCGGCGACACCGATCGATCTCAACACCGCCTCGCAACCGGAGTTGGAGGCGCTGCCTGGCATCGGTCCGACGACCGCGCAGGCCATCCTCGCCTACCGCGACCAGCACGGCCCCTTCGCCAGCGTCGACGACCTCGGCGAGGTCCAGGGCATCGGACCCACCCGCCTGGACGCCTTGCGTGAGCTGGTGCGGGTGTGACGCGGGGCGCCTGGTCAGAGCGCCATGTAGCGCATGATGGCGAGCGCGGCGACGGTCCCACCCCACACGGGCACCAGCAGCCAGAGGTACTCGCGCCACCACTCACGCCACCCCGCCACGGGGTAGCGGGCGCTGCGTCGGCCTGCCCATCCGCCGATCGACAGCCAGAGGACGACGGCTCCGACCCCGGCCGCGACGAGGCGGGCGGTACCGCTTTCGAGGGGGAAGCCGGCCACGAGCGCGGTGGGTGCGGCCAGGCTGGCCAGCACCCATCCGAGCTGGGCGTTCTTCACGCAGGACGAGCCCTCGCAGGGCCAGGTCTGCCAGACCAGCACCGCGGCCGCGAAGACCAGCCCGGGGACGATCAGGCCCATGAAGGGTCCGTAGCGACGTACCTGCCGCCGATAGGCGACCGGACCGTGGGGAACGGGTTCACGGGGGCCGACGGCGCGCGACGGCATCATCACGCTCGGGCGGGCCACGGAGTGATGCTACGAGGTCGGCATAGCCGCGTCGCGTCAGCGAGGACGGGGTCGCTCAGCGGCACGGCCACCGGGGCCATGGCCGGGGCCACGGCCCTGGGCGCATGGCTGGCTCTGTCGGCGCCTTGGCCGGCATCGCCGCTGGTCTTGGCCGTGATCATCGCGTGCGGATGGTGGCAGGCCCGGCCGGTCATCGTGGTGGTGGGGTGCTTCGGCCTGGCCACCGTGCTGTCGGCCCACGCCTGGGCCGGTGCCGCGCCGGCGCGGTCGGCCCCGTTCGCCGGTGTGGTCACCCTGCTGACCGATCCCCGACCCCTCGGGCCGGGGGTCGTGGCCGAAGCGGTCAGCGGGGACCGCCATATGGAGCTCCGCGCCTTCGGCGGGAGCGCCCGCCGGCTCCGCACGCGGCGCGCCGGCGAGCAGCTCGACGTCACTGGGCGCGCCAGCCCGCCGTCCGGGCGCCACGCCGGCCGGCTCCGGGCGCGCCACATCGTCAGCGTTGTTGACGTCACCCGCGTCAGCTTCGTGGGCGATGGCACGGCCCTGGCCCGCTCGGCCAACCGAGCTCGCCGGCTCCTGGAGCACGGCGCCCGGACCATGGACCCGATCGACCGCGGCCTGTACCTCGGATTCGTGGTGGGCGACGACCGGGGCCAGCCGCGAGAGCTCGTCGACGCCTTCCGCGCGTCGGGCCTCGCACACTTGAGCGCGGTCTCCGGCCAGAACGTCGCCTTTCTCCTCGCCGTGGCCGCTCCCGGGCTGCGACGCCTCCAGCACCGGGCCCGATGGGCGGCGACGCTGGGGCTGATCGGGTGGTTCGCCGTGCTCACCCGTTTCGAGCCTTCGGTCCTGCGCGCCAGCGTCATGGCGGCCCTCGGCGCGACCGCGCTCGTCTCCGGCCGGCCGGCGGGCGCGGTCCGGGCTCTGGGCCTCACGGTGACCATCGTGCTCCTGCTCGACCCCCTCCTGATCCACTCAGTCGGGTGGTGGCTCTCGGTCGCTGCCACGGCGGGGATCGCCGTCCTCGGCCCGCCGCTGGCGGCGCGCCTGCCTGGCCCCGCCGCCGTCCGCGCGGCGCTGTCGGTGACCCTGGCCGCGCAGCTCGGAGTGGCCCCGGTCTCCATCGCTGTCTTCGGCCCGCTGCCGATGGTGTCCATCCCGGCCAACCTGCTCGCCGGCCCTGCCGCCGGACCGGTGATGGTCTACGGGTTGCCCGCCGGCCTCCTCGCCGCCGTCAGCCCGGATCCGATCGCCACCGCGCTCCAGGTCCCGACGGTGGCGCTGGTGCGGTTCATCGCCTTCGTCGCAGTGTCGGCGTCCTCCTGGCCGCTGCCGCGCGTCGGTGTCCCCGGTCTCATGGTGGTCACGGCGCTGCTCGTCGTCGTCCTCCGGCGACCGCGACGGCACCGGCGGTAGGGTCGCCGGGATGCGGCTGGCCCTGGGCGAGGCGGAGTTCGACGTCACGTTCAGGGCCTTGGTCATGGGCATCCTCAACCGAACGCCGGACTCGTTCTTCGACAACGGGCGTTACTTCGTCTTCGACGACTTCCTGGCCACGGCGGACTCGCACGTGACCAACGGAGCCGATGTCCTGGACGTGGGCGGCGTCAAGGCCGGCCCGGGGGAGGAGGTGGGCGAGCAGGAGGAGATGGCTCGTGTGGTGCCCGCCGTGGAGGCCCTCGTGGCCCGGTTCGATCTCCCGGTCTCGGTCGACACCTGGCGCTCGTCGGTGCTCGATGCCGCGCTGTCCGCCGGCGCGTCGGTCGGCAACGACATCAGCGGCTTCGCCGATCCCGCCTACCTCCCGGTGGCGGCCCGGCACGGCGCGTCGGTCGTCGCCACGCACATCCGCCTCGCCCCCCGGGTGCCCGACCCCGCACCCGAGTACCCCGAGGGCGTGGTCGAGGCGGTGGTGCGGTTCTGCGCCGACCGGGCCGCGCGAGCCCGCGCCGCCGGGATCCCGCCCGAGCGGATCATGGTCGACGCCGGCCTCGACCTCGGCAAGACGGAACCGATGTCACTGGAGCTGCTGAGGGCTTCGCGCCGGCTGGCCGCGCTCGGCTACCCGGTGTTCCTGTCGGCCTCCAACAAGCGGTTCCTCGGCGAGATCCTCGGTCTGGTGGTCGAGGATCGCGGCTTGGCGTCCGTCGCCGCGCACGCGCAGGGGATCGCGCTCGGCTGCCGGGTGCTGCGGGCGCACGACGTCCGTGGGAGCCGGAGGGTCGCCGACTTCATGGCCGCCGTGCTGGAGGCGCACGCCACGCGCCCTGCGCTCGGAGGCGCCGCCTGAAGATGGGAGAGCTGCACCTCGTTCACGGCAGCGACGAGTCGCTCCTCGGCCAAGCCATGGTGGAGTTGGTCCGCCGGCTGGTGGGCGAAGCCGACCGTTCGCTGATGGTGTCCGACCTGACGTTGGACGGCGAGGACGTCACCGTCGGCCAGCTGGTGGGCGAGGCGCAGACCCCGCCGTTCCTGACCGACAAGCGGGTGGTGATCGGCCGCGGCGCTGACCTGCTCGACGCCGACGCGCTCGCCATCCTCAAGCCCTACCTCGAGCATCCCCTCGACAGCACCGATCTCGTGCTCGTCCACCCGGGGAAGCCGCGCAAGGCCCTGCTCGACGTGATCAAGGCCGCGGGTGGGATCGCCATGGCCACCGACGTGGGCAGCACCCGGCGGGATCGCGTCGCCTTCGTCGAGGAGCAGGTCGCGGCGAGCGGCGTGCGCCTCACGACCGGCGCCAGCGCGTTGCTCGTCGACCAGTTGGGTGAGGACGTCAACCGGTTGACCGGGCTGCTCGACACCATCACCGCTACCTACGGCGCGGCGGGCATCAGGCTGGACGTCGATGACCTCATGCCCTTCCTGGGCGATGCGGGCGGGGTCCCGCCGTGGGACCTCACCGACGCCATCGACCGCGGCGATCGGCCGACCGCTCTGGGAGCGCTGGCGCGGATGAGCGGCGCCGGCGGCCGTCACCCGCTCCAGGTGATGGCCGTCCTCCACGCCCACTACGGCCGGCTGCTCCGTCTCGACGGCTCGGGTGCGCAGAACGAGGCGGCCGCGGGCGAGATCCTCGGGATAAGGGGCTTCGGGGCGCGAAAGGCGCTGGAGCGATCGCGGGCGATGGGATCGGGGCCCGTCCACGAAGCGATCCAGCTGCTGGCACAGGCCGATCTCGACCTCCGCGGCCAGCGGGAGCTGCCGGAGCAGGCGGTGCTGGAAGTGCTGGTGGCCCGCCTCTGCCGGCTCAGCGGCAGCCGAGGCCCGGCCCGGCCCGCCCGGCGCTAGCGCCGTCGCCGTACCGCCGACACGGGACGAGGTTGGTCAGGCCTCCGCGACCGACTTCATCATGCGGCTCTTGCGGCGGGCGGCCTGGTTCTTGTGGATGATCCCCTTGGCCGCGGCCTTGTCGAGGCGCCGCTGTGCCAGCTGCGCCCACGCCTCGCCGTCTTCGGTGCCGGCCGTGGCGACCGCGGTCTTGACCCGGGTCTTGAGCTCGGAGCGGGCCGCCTTGTTACGCTCAGCGCGCTTGGCGTTGGTCTTGATCCGCTTCTTCTGGCTCTTGATGTTGGCCAAGGCGTCGGTCCTTCTTCGAATGGATGTGCGATCCGTAGGGCCCGGAAAGGCTAGCAACCAGGGGGTCTGCGTCCCAACCCCTGACTACACTTGCCGGCCACGCCGCGGTGGGGTGGCACGATCAGGGCAAGGTGGGCCGTGCGGGTCGAGACGGAGCGGTGGTGAGGACCAGGGCAGGCGGGCGCCACGGCGTACCGGTGCCGGGCGTGCTCCTCGCCATGGCCGTCGCCGTTGCGCTCGGCTCCGGGCCGCCGGCGTTCGGCCGGGCCTCGGCGCCACCAGACGCACCGGCAGTGGCACCAACCGACACCAGCCCGCCCGACACCAGCCACCCAGGCGGCGACCAGGCCGGCACCGACCGCCCCCCGTCGGCCCGGTTCGCCTCCGGACCGATCCACGGCGCCGGGTTCATGACCGTGACGGCAGAGCTGCCGTCGGGGCGGCTGGTCGCCGGTGGCGACAGCCAGGGTTTCTTCGTCTCGGACGACGGCGGCCGCTCCTGGCTGTCGCGCAACGTGCTGCGGGGTGGAGCCGACCCGTTCGCCTCGCGGGGTGTGGCCTCCCTCGTGTCCACCGCCGTCAACGGGCCGTCTGGTCCGGTGCCCACGGTGTTCGCGGCCGTCGGGAAGCGCGACCCGGCCGCCGCGGCCATCCTCCGCTCTGACGACGAGGGCGAGACCTGGGTGGTAGACGACGGCGGGAAGGGCATCTGGTTCGACGGCGGCAACCTGCCCGGCGCCAGCAGCACCCGCAGCCGGGCTACCAGCCGGCTCGTGGACGTGGCCGACCGCGGGCCCTACGCCACCCAGCCCTGGCTGTTCGCCGGCGACATGACGGGCTGCGTCTGGAGCCGCGCCCTGACCACGGGAGCGGCCTGGGCGATGATCGGGTGCCTGCCTGAGGCCAGCCGCTCACCGATCCGCGGCGTGGCCATCAGCGGGTCCGGTGATGTGATCGTCGCCACCTCCCGCATGGGCCTGGCCGGTAGCCGCGGCGGGGGGACGCTTCCCCAGCCGGCCCAGGCGGGGGCATGGCGCTTCGTGATCGACCCGGCCTGTACCGCCGGACCGTGCGGCCACTGGCCGCCGGCGTTTCCCCTCATCCTCTTCGCCGCGGCAGCAGAGAGCGTCGAGGAGGTGATCGTCACAGGCGACGACCACCTCTACGTCGCCGTCGTCGACGACCGGTTCGTCGGGATGCCGGCTCGCCTCGGCGGGCTGTGGGCCGGCCGGCCCGATGGCTCTCCCCTCGTGTCCGTCGGCGCGCTCGGGTTGGACTCCTTGCGCAACGTCGTCACCGTGGACGTCGTCACCGGATCGCCCAGCGCCGAGACCGTGCTCACCGGAGCCAGCCTGCCGAAAGCCGCGGCCACCGACATCGAGCGGACTGACTACGAGGTGTCCCGGGTGCGGGTGCGTTGGGACACCGGGCCCTTCCCGGCCGTCGAGGCGATCGAGCCCTTGGCGCAGTCCGAAGCGGTCGACCTCACGCTCTACGGCCACGAGGGGCTGGTGTGGTTCGTCGACGGCACCAGCACGCTGGGCAACGAGCAGTACGTCGTGTCCTCCGTGCAGGTGCTGAGCGACGGTCGTTACCTGGTGTCGGGCAAGGCCGGCCTGTGGATGCACCATCCACGGCCGCCGGTGGATGGGCAGATGCCGCCGCCGTGGCGGCCGGCCGTGTTCGGGATCGGCTCCACGTTCCAGGGTGACGTGGCTCTGGCATCGGGCACGGTCTTCAGCACCGACGCCGACCGCTTCCTGTTCCGGGCCGACCTCACGGTGTCGAACCCGCCCGTTCGTCACGAGCTCGATCAGCCGCGCACGGTCGCGCTCGAGGTGACGAAGGGGCTCTCCGTCACGGTGCTGGCCGATGGCACCGCGATCGCCGGCGAGGCGACGCCGACCTTCGGCGGGCTGCTGCTCGCCGTCCCTCCCGGCGACGGGCCGTCGATGCAGATCCCGTTGCCGGTCGACCGCCAGCCGATGGCGCTGGCCCGCGTCGGTGACACGGTGCTCGTCGGCATCGCCCACAACGGTCTGTGGTCGGCGCGCTGGGACGGCGTCAACCTCGTCGAGTGGCGCCGGCTCACCGTCCCGGGCCTCGGGTTCCCCACGCCACAGCCCTTCGAGACCGCCGTCGTGCTGCCCGACGATGTCTCCCCGGCTGCGGCCACCATCCACCCGCTGACGCAGGGCGGCGAAACCGTGCTCATCGTGGAGACCGGGGCCGAGGGCCTGTGGGTGGCGCCCTGGGTGGACGCCACGGCGCCGTTGAGCTGGACACAGGTAGCGCCCTCGGCGGGCATCGCCGGCGGCGAAGGACGAGAGGTGGCCTACGTCCGTACGGCTGACGCGCTGTTCCTCACCGCCCCCGGCTCCCTGTCCCGCATCGACCGCCCCGCCCGCTGCGTGGCAGAGGCGTGCGCCATGGTGCCCGTGACCGTGCCGGTCGTGGGCGCCACCGGGTGGACACCGCTGTCGACCAGCTACGGCGCCGTGCCTGTCGCTGCCGACGCCGACACCCTGTTCGTCGTGGCGGGAGCCGACCCCACACTGGACAAGCCGGGCACGGTGTTCCGCTTCGATCCGTCGAGTGAGGACGTTGCCGCGTGGAGGCAGATGGCCGACCCTGACGGCGTCGCCGCCAACCAGTTGATCCGGCCGATCGCGGTGGCGGCCGAGGCGGGCCGGCTGGCCATCACCACCTCGGGCAACGGGCTCGTCGTCTACGACTGACGCGCCGCGCGTGCGCCCCGAGTCCACCGAGGCCCGTCGGTAGCATCGCCGCAACGCCATGGATCTCGACCGCATTCGCAACTTCTCGATCATCGCCCACATCGACCACGGGAAGTCCACGCTCTCGGATCGGATCTTGGAGATGACCGGTGCCGTCGATGCCCGGGAGATGCGGGCCCAGTACCTCGACTCCATGGACCTCGAGCGGGAGCGGGGCATCACGATCAAGGCGCAGAACGTGCGGGTGACGTGGAAGGGTCACACGCTGCACCTCATCGACACTCCCGGGCATGTGGACTTCGGCTATGAGGTGTCCCGATCGCTGGCCGCCTGCGAGGGCGTCGTGCTGGTGGTCGACGCCTCGCAGGGCATCGAGGCGCAAACGCTGGCCAACTGCTACCTGGCCATGGAGCACGACCTGGAGATCGTGGCCGCCCTCAACAAGATCGACCTGCCGGCGGCCGACCCCGACCGCTACGCGTGGGAGATCCAGACCGTGCTCGGCATCGCCGCCGGCGACATCATGCGCCTCTCGGCCAAGACCGGCGAAGGCGTCGGCGAGCTCCTCGACGCGGTGATCGCCCGCATCCCATCGCCGAGCGGCGACCCCGACGCCGCCCTGCAGGCCTTGATCTTCGACAGCCAGTACGACCAGTACCGCGGCGTGGTCAGCTCCATCCGGGTCATGAACGGGCGGCTGGCCACCAACGCGAGGGTCCGCTTCATCCAGGCTCGCACCGAGCACGACGCGGACGAGATCGGCGTGCGCCTGCCCGTCCCGACGCCGGTGCCTGAGCTGGGGCCGGGAGAGGTCGGGTATCTGATCGCCGGCATCAAGGACGTCGGCCAGGCGAGGGTCGGCGAGACCGTCACCGACGCCGGGCGGCGCGGAGGACCTGCGCTGGCCGGGTACAGCACACCCAAGCCGATGGGGTTCTGCGGGCTCT
>DASTFY010000182.1:0-9451 GCA_035719525.1 Acidimicrobiales bacterium | reverse complement strand
CTTCGTCCAGATCGCCGTTGGCGTCGGCCAATCCGCCGGGCTGCTGCCCGGTGGCCGATGCCGCAGAGGCACCGACCAGTGCCGGGACGATCGCAGGCGCGTCGGTCACGACGTGGTCCTCGTCGAGCTCGTCGTCCAACTCCGTGTAAGCCGGCCGGGCGGGACGATTCTGGCGCCGCTTCTGCATGGCGTCGAGCAGGAGGACCACGCCAACGGCTATCGGAAAGCCGGCCACAACGGCGGCCGCGGCCGTCTTGACGACGCGCGTCTTGCGGACCACCGCCTGGCCCTCGGCCGAGAAGGTCAGGTCAGGCTCGGTGCTGGCGATACCGACCTGGTCCAAGGCCGCCTCGCGCTCGGTCTGGGCTTCGGTGAGCGCCGTGGTCGCGGTGGCCGCCTGGGCCTGGAGAAGCTGAACGCGAGGCAGGGCGTCCTGGAGCATCGCGATGCGCAACAAGATCGCCTCCTGGTACGCACGATGGAGCTCGGCGCCCGCGGGGTTCCCCTCCGCCTGGTAGCGGAGCATCGCTTGCGTGGCCGCAGAAGCATCGGTGCGGGCCACCCGCAGGTCACCCTCGGGGTCGGCCGACTGGATCTCGGAAAGGATGGTGGTGAGCTCGCGGTTGGCGTCGTCGAGATCCGACTGCGCGGTTTCGACTTCCCCATTCGCCGCGTCCAGCGCACTCTCCGCCGCCTTCACCTCAGGCGCTTCCATGAAGCCGAGCGCGTCGTCCGTCAGACCCCGGATCACCGCCTTGGAGTCGGTCGGGTTGCGCCTCTTGTCTTGGATGCCCAGCGTGAGCTGGCTCGAGTCGCCCACCTGGGTGACCTTGATCCGCTTGATGCGCTTGACCGGCACGCCGGTGTCCTCGGCCACCCCGTTCTGTATGGTCGGGTTGTTGATGGTGGCGCGGAAGTCGGCCACCAGCTGCGCCACCTCCGCCGGCGAGGCCTCCTTGTCGTGGGGGAGCTGCAGGGTGGCCGTCGTGCGGAACGCTTGCGGCTGGCGGACGGCGATGAGCCCGGCCACGACGCCGGCCACGGCCGGGATCATGACCAGCAGCCACGCCCGCTTGCCGAGAACCTTCAGATAGTCCTTGATCTCCACTGTCTCTCCTAAGTTGCTGGTCAGTCTTGGACCGGAGCCGGTCGCCCGCCGACTTCCAGGGCGTTCTTCTTCTCAATCCACCCGAACCGGCCCACCGCGGCCGCACAGGCCGCGAAGGCGAACACGTACCAGAGCACGACGGCCTGGGACATCACGTTGGCGACGAGGCTCACGAGGACGAAGGCCATGAGGCAGCCGGCGAACCCGACGGCGACGCCTCTCTGCCAGCCGGCATGCGCGTCACGCACACCTCGCACCGCCACCCGGGCCATCGCGATGACGAGCAGGATGTACGCCATCAGCCCGATGGCGCCGAGCTCGACATAGGCCCGGACGAAGTCGTTGTGGGGTTGCTTCTCGCCGGCCGAGAGCTCCTCCGTCACGCGCAGGCCGATGCCGGTGACGGGGTTGTCGGCGGCCAGTTCGATCACTTCGGTCCAGTACGAGAACCGCCAGGCCAGGGAGTTCCCCTCACCGGTCAACGCGGTGTCCGGCCCGTTGTCGGCAGTGAGATCGGAGAAGCGGTCGACCACGGTCGGGACGAAGAGCGCCACGCCAAGGCCGATGACGATGAGCGCGAGGAGAAGCCGCTTGCTCTGGAGCCACCCCACGACCAGCAAACCGACGACGAGGGCCATCCAGGAGCTGCGGGTGTAGGTGAGGATCATCAGGACACCGAGGCCGACGAGGCTCGCCAGCCACGGGAGCCGCCAGCGCTTGGGCATGTGCGGGTACAGCGCGACCGCCATGATCATGATGAACAGGAGGTACCGCGAGAAGCCGTTGGCCTGGTCGAAGGTCCCCCGGACCCGCTGGATGCCGTCCTCCAACGCCGCCCGGCGGTCGAGCAGGGGTGCGCCCGCGGCGTAAGCCAGCATCGATGCGACCAGCGGGATGACGGCGGAGCCCATGGCGGCGATCATGATCCGGCGCACCGCCTGGGGCGTCGTGGCCAGCCGCTCCAGTACGAGCGCCATCACGACGACGGACAGGATGCGGGAGAACTCGACGAAGCTCACACCGTGGAGCCTCGAGGTCAGCGTGCTCAGGAAGCAGGCACCGGCGAAGAAGATGAGCGGCGCGGTCAGGGTGGACGCCATCCGCACTCCGCGGTACGAGCGGGCCGCCAGCCACAGCAGCGACGCGGCCATGAACGTCAGCGAGATGAGGCTGGAGGGGTTGGTGACGGTCGTGCCCGCCCCACCGACCACGTCCAAGGAGGACCGCAGGAACAGGCAGGACAGGACGAAGAGCTCGAAGCGCGTCAGCGCCAGGTACACCAGGCCGATGCCGACGATGCCCCCGAGAACGATCACCGCCGCTTGGACGTTGTCCGCGCCGATCAATGACGCCACGGTGACGATCAAGGCGATCGCGGCGAGTATTCCCGCCAACCACAGGCCTCGGTCCTTGCGGGTGTACTCGGTGGTTGCCTGCTCGGTCGTGGGGGCCGGGAGCGTGTCGGTCATGCCGCCCCCCGATCCTGCGGTACCGGGTTGACGGGCACGGCTCGACGCTGGTGAGCGCGGGCCACGCTGTCAAGGCGTTCCTCGAGCTCGGCGCACAGCCGGCGCACCCGGGGGTCGATGTCGAGCGGTGGCTTACGGGATGAAGCCGACTCCCGAGCGTCGATGTGGGCGATCAAGTCATCGTCGAAGCGCAGTCCGAGCAGGTTGAGCACCGGCTCGAACGCCTCGCGGGGCTGCTGCACGAGCTCCCGGTAGGAGACCACCACGAGATCGGGACGATCGGTCAGGTCGAGGTCGAACAGGAGCCGGTTCCGGACGTACCAGAAGAGCGCCGACGCCGAGGCCGGGCTCATGCGGTCCCAGTCGAAGCTGCGGATCAGCTCCATCGTGTCGGGCCGGATGCGCTGGGCCTGCCAGCGCTCGAGCGACCGGCCGGCCGCGATGTCAGCCAGCACGGTGAGGTTGTGGTCGCGGAACTTGGACAGCGACGACCGAACCCTGCCCTCGACGCCGCGGTAGGCCCAGATGGCCCGGGGGGGCATCGCCGTGCCGAGACTGTCGAGCAGCTCGTCGGTGCGGTAGCTGTCGCAGAGGGGCTTGAACAGCGTGAAGCGGGCGCGGCTGCGACCGACGACCTGGCGGACCGTGTCGATGCTCCGCAGCTCGTACCGCTGGAAGATCCTCCGGTCGTTCTCGTTGTGCACTTCGAACTCGGGCGAGCGCTCCAGTCCCCGCACCACCATGTTGGTGCCCGAGCGCTGCACCCCGACCAAGAAGACGGGAATGGACAGCCCGACCTCCACCCCGTGCGTGGAGCGCCACCACAGCTTGCGCAGGGCCACCGGTGCCCGGTCGAAGACGTTCAGCTGATCCTCCTCGACCAGCTTGCCCACGCCCTCCTCACGGGCCCAGCGCGCGTGGCGCCGGGCCTCGAAGGCGAGGCGACGCAGGCCGGACTTGCCGTCGAGGAGCTGCGCGTCTCTCATCGCACGGTCCCGGCCAACTCGTCGGCCTGGTCGATGGGGACCTCGATCATGACCGGGGTGGGGCCGATGCCCGTCGCCCCGCTCGCGGTCGACGTAGTGGAACCGTTGGTGCTGACAGCGCCGTCTGCCCACTCCGCGGCCACCGGAGCGTCGGTGGCCCACGCCACCACAGTGGCGGTCTCGCCCTGGCGGGCGACGAGCCCGAGCAGGCCTTCGGAGTCCAGCGGTTGGAGCGAGGCTCCATTGCTGATCCGGGTCAGTTCGCGGTAGGCGTCAGCCACGAGGCGGGGGGTGCCGTCGGGCTCGAGCAGGCCGAAGCGCTTCTCCTCGCCGCCCGTGCCGTTCGGGTCCGCCGCCAAAGGCAGCCACAGCACCCGGCCGACGCCGTAGGCCAGGAGCTGCGACACGGTCTTGGTCACCTCCTCCGCCAGCACGGACTCGGGCTTGGCCTCGTCGACGTCGAACAGCCCGACCTCCCACGCTTCGATGGGCATGTCAGCCGGGATACGCGATCGCAGGAAGTCGATGAGGAGCGGCGCCGCGTCCCAACGCTCGTAGAAGTGCATCTGGAGACGGTCGATGACGCCCTTCTCGGCCATCCCGAGCGTGGCCTCGATGACGGCCTGGTTGTACTGCCACTTCTCGCTCGTCGCGAGCGCCCGCAGGTCGGCGACCGTCGTCACCTCCGGGTAGTCCCGGGTGCGGGAGGTGTGCCGCCGGGCGTAGTACCGCTGGTAGGCGGCCAGGGCCTCGTCGTCCTTGCCCTGCTGCAGCAGGTCGAGCACGATGCCGGTCCCCATGGTCGGGCTGGACACGCCGGAGTCGAGGATGACCGCGCCCGGCTGCGCCTCGCGGATGACCCCGGCCGCATGCTCGACCAGCGCGACGTACTCCTCGGGCGTGCCGGCCCATTGCGCGGTGTTGTTGACCTCGTTCTCGATCGCCCACTCGGTGACGCCGCGCGCGCCGTAGCGCTCGACCAGGTCGCGCAGGAAGTTGTCGTACTTCTCGAGATCGACCGGGGTGACGGAGGCGGTCTTCTGCTTTTCACCACGGGCCTCGCCGACCTGGCCGCCGGTAGCCCAGCACGATCCCACTCGCACCTTGAGCATCAGCTCGTGGCCGACCGCCTCGGCCTGGGTGGCCACCTGATCGAGCTCGGACCAGTCGCGGGTGCCCTCCTGCGGCTCGACGTCGCACCACACGGCCTCGTAGAACGTGCCGCTGCCGCCGCCGAGCTGGTCGAGGAAGGGCTGGTACCGCTCGAAGGCCACCCGGGCGTACTTCACGCCCAGCGGGAAGCGGGTGACCGGAGGATGGGCGGGCTCGGAGTCCACGACGCTCGGCACCGGCGTTCCGGCCGCGTCAGAGCCGCCTTCGTCCCCGCCGCCAGCGCAGGCCGCCAGCACTCCGACGGACACCGCAGCGGCCATGAGCGGGCGAAATACGCCGCGAATGGTCACGCCGGGAGACGCTATCGCCTGGCCGATTGGGGCTAAAGGGCGCGACCAGGGGTGACGCCGGAGAGTGGCGAAGCGGGTCGGCGCCGCCACTACGCGTAGCCGTAGCGCCGCAACGTGTCACGCTGGACGTGCTCGATCGTGGCCAGCGCGGCCGCATCGAGCTGGACCCGCCAGGACTCGTTCTGGTCGGGGTACGACAGGCGCCGTAGCTCACGCAGCCAGTCGGCGCTGGCCGGCAGCGAGATCCGCTCCACCAGCTCCGCCAGCCGGCCCACCGGATCGGCCACGAAGTCCTCGTAGCGCAGCGAGACAAGCTGGTCCGGCGGGATGGCCGTCGCACCGCATTCGATGGCGCTGACCTCCTCCACCCAGTGGCGGGCGGCCAGCTCCCAGGGGTCACCGCCCGCCGCTTCCCACTGGTCCGTGGTCGAGCCGTACCAGAACACCCAGAACCCGGGCCACCAGTTCACCTGGCGCAGCGAGCTTGCCACGGCCCGACCGTCCCTCGTCAGGAGAACGAACGTCGCGCCAGGGAAGGCCTCGACGAGCAGGGGGAGGCGGAGGTTGTTCGCGATGCGCTTGCAGACCAGACGCTGACCGCCCCCGTAGTCACGTAGCCGCGCGAAGCTCCGGCGCAGCGCGTCGACGGCGACGCCCGTCGGGAGGTCGTCGGGAGGCGGCGCTTCGGGCACCCCGCACCGGGCGAACAGCGTCTCTCCCTCGGTGGGCATCGGCAACAGCTTGTGGAGGAGGGGCCGGCGGCCGTTGTAGACGTAGGCGTTGCCGCCGTCACCGCCGAACCACACCGCCCGACGGGCCACGGGCACGCGTGCCGGGAGGCGGTTGAGGTACGCCGCCACCTCCCACCGGGGGAGGCGCTCGTTGTAGTTCGAGATGTAGCTCGAGCTCCCGTGGAGTGCGAGGCACTTGTACAGGAGGCTGGTCCCCGACCGTGGCGCACCGATGAGGAACACGGGCGCCGTACCGGACGCTTCCCGCCGGCGAGCGCCCAGGTGGCGGGTTCCGATCACGTGTACCCGATGCGCTCGAGAGTCTTGCCGGCGCGCCACCGCAGCAGCGCTCGCATCAGGGGGTCGTTGGCCTTGCGACCACCGCCGACGCGCGACCGGTACACCGCGCCTTCGCCCTTCTGCGACCGGCGCTTGGAGGTGTAGGAGTCGTAACGCTCCATCACGTCGTGGGGGGCGTCGGTGTGGCGGAGGACGGCGTCGTCCCAGGGCTCCCCGATGAACTCCAGCACCTGGCGCATCTGCTTCTCCGTGTCACTCACCAGGTTCTCGTACCGCACTTCGAGGTAACGCTCGGGGCCGACCTTCGGTGCGAACGCTTCGGCCATCTGGATGTAGCGCGGCCACTTCTCGATGGCCTTCAGACCGCTCACGTATCCCCACGTGTCACGGTGGGAGCGCGCGACGTCTCGGCCGTCCCTGACGACATTGATGAACAGCGCGTCGGGGAAGATCGCGTTCAGGTAGTCCAGGTGGCCGGCATAGAGGGGGGTCTTGTCGGCCCAGCGGGTCTTGCCTCGCCGGAGCGCGTACCGACTCTGGAAGTCGTTGAACAGCACCGCGACCTGGCGGTGCCAATACTCCTTCGGGAAGCCGTACAGCTCCATGCGGGGCCAGTTGTGAGCGTCGGTGATCTTCTCCAGGTCGGCGAGGAACCGGGTCTCCGGGCCACAGCTGACGCAGGGATGGGAGTCCAGGATCAACCGGAACAGGGTGGTGCCGGAGCGGTGGCAGCCGACGACAAAGATCGGCGGCCCCGACATGACCGGTGCGCGGTCCGGTCCGTCGGAGGGGTCGGGCGAGGTGTCGGACGGAGGCATGGTGTCGTCTCAGGCAGGGGTGCGAGGAGTGCGCTGAAGTAGCGGGGTGCGTGCATCCATTACTTCAGGGTGCTCCTACTACGAGGAGGCCGGGCAGGATAGCCGTAGCGGGCCAGCAGCGGAAGCGTCAGCGCGGTGACGAGCCGCCGCGCGCCCGGAGCGAGCTGGCCCTGCCAGGCGTCGTCGAGGCGAACGGTGAGCGGGCCAGAGCGCATCCGGTCAGCGTTGCCGGCCACCGTGTGGACGGTGGTCGTGGCGACGTCGCGGGCGCCGGTGAACGGCGGCGCCAGGTGGGGCGTGCCGGCGAACGCGGTGATGCGGGCCAGCGCGGTCTGTGGGTCGCTGGCCAGGTCCTCGTACCGCATCCGCAGGTATCGGTCGGACCGGCCCCACAACCAGCCGGCGGTGCCGTTCCAGAGGTCCCACTGGAGCGCACTCTGCGCGGGCGAGAGGCGGAGCATCTCGGTCCGCTCGCCGCCATCGCTCAGGGCCTTGGTCCGGGTCCAGGAGAACGCCACCGCCCTTGGGTCGCGCACGATGTGCAGGATCCGCAGATCGACGTCGTCCAGGTGCTGCAACAGGTAGCCGAAAGACGGTGGCTTCGAGGTGTCCACGATGAGCTCGGCTCCGGTCACCTCCTGGATCGAGCGATACACCGCGGTGAGCGCGCCGGGCAGCGCGTCGAGCCGGTGCAGCAGCCGATCGCCGACCAGGCGGGAGGCCAGCATCCACGGCAGGTGGCGGGTGCGCATCACCCGGGCGTCCTCCGCCGCCAGCGCCGCGGCGTCGATTTCCGGCGGTGAGCCGAACGCCTTCTCCAGCACCGGCCGCCAGATGGGACAACCCGGCAGGGGCTCCCCGCATCCGCAGCGGCGGCCCTCGAGGAGGCCGCGTTCCCAGAGGAAGCGCACCTCGCCGGCCGCGAACACGCCCGGCGTGGAGCCGAGGATCGTGTTGACCAACGTCGTGCCGCTGCGGCCGAAGCCGGTGACGAGGAGGACCTTGGGGCGGAAGTCGCCCGGCCGGCCCGACTCAGAGCTCATGTGTCGTCCGTCGAGGCACCGGCGCCCCGTCGGAGCCCCGACCAACGAGGAGGACGGTGGGCCAGCAGCCGCTCGTAGAGGGCCTGGGTGTCGGCCGTCGCCCGCTCCCAGGTGAAGTCCGAGCGCACGCGCTCGGAGAGCGCGCCGGCACCAGCTCGCGCGTCCTCCGCCGGCTCTTCGAGAGCCTCGTTGAGCGCCTTGGCGAGGGCGTCGACATCGCCGGCGGGGAAGAGGAGCGCCCCCGGCCGCGACGTTCCGATGACCTCGACGTGGGGAGGGATGTCGCTGGCCACGACGGCGCAGCCGTAGCTGGCCGCCTCCAGCAGTGTGAGCGGCAGGCCCTCGAGCAACGACGGGAGGACGAACGCGGCGGCGTTGGAGTAGAGCTCGGCCAGCTCGTCGCCGTAGACGTAGCCAGCCATCATCACCCGGGGGTCGGCGGCCGCCAACTCCTGCAGCTGGGAGGCGTACTCGTCGGTGTGATTCGACCCGCCGGCGATCACCAGGCGGACGTCCCCGGGCACCTGTGCGAACGCCCTCAGCAGATGGTCCAGCGCCTTCTCCGGGACCAGGCGACCGACTGAGAGCAGGTAGCTACCCTGCGTCAGCCCCCACCGCTGCGTGATGGCGGAGGCAGGGCGGCGGGTGACCTCGGGTGTGCCGTTGACGATGTGGACGGTCTCGCGCCCGTAGCGGGCGCGGTAGATGTCCTGCAGGGCTTTGGAGACCACGATCGTCGCGTGTGGCACCTTGGCACTCAGCCACGTACCGAGGCGCAGGAGCATGCTGGCGGCGGCCGACCACTTGGCCCGCTCCGCGTCCAGGCCGTGGATGGTCTGCACGATCCGAGCCCGGGTGAGCAACCGGACGACCGGGCTGAAGAGGCCAGGGCCGACCGCATGGAAGTGCACGACGTCGTACCCCCGCCCCACGGTGGCGAGCGCGGCGGTGGCACTGGCGACAAGGGTCTCCAGGTGCTTGGAGTTGATGGTGTGCTGGTGCACCAGGCGGATTCCTCGGTAGGTCGCAGGCTCGGTCTCGGCGTAGCCCTTCCGGCAGAACACGACGACCTCGTGGCCCTCCTCGACGAGGCGGGCACCGATCTCCTCCACGTGGCGTTCGACGCCGCCGAAGGTGGCGGGGACACCGCGCTGGCCGATCATGGCGATTCTCATCTCAGGCTTCCTTCACGCCGATTTCGCGATAGAGCCCGCTGATTCGTTCCAGATGCAACGAGGGAGGAAACTCCGCCTCGATCTTGCGCCGCCCATTCTGACCCATCGCCAACGCCCGGGCGGAGTCACCGAGGATCTCACCCATGGCGGTGGCCAGCGCCTTGTCGTCGCCAGCGGGCACGAGCAAACCGTCCCGGCCCGGGTCGACCAACTCCGGGATGCCGCCCAGATCGGAGCCGATGACCGGGAGCCCGATGGCCAGGCTCTCGAGCACGGCCATGGGCTGGTTCTCGTACCAGGTGTTCGGCACCACGGCCACCGAGGACCGGCGCAGCAGGTCGAACAGCGCGGACTTGGG
>DASTFY010000181.1:0-2468 GCA_035719525.1 Acidimicrobiales bacterium | reverse complement strand
GCGGCCAGGATCGAGGCCATGACGAAAAACGTGGCCGGGGCGTCGACGATGACGATCGCGCTCCGAACAACCAGAGCCGGCAGCAGCGCGGCGAGGAGTCCGCTCACCACCCCCGCCCACCGCCCGGCCAGGCGTCGACCGAGGAACATGGTCACGACGACCGTGCCCAGGCTGGCCAGCAGCACCAGGCCGCGGCCGATCAGGATCATCGACGCCGGACCGATCGGGTCGTAGCCGGGACGCTCATCGGTCAGGGCGGCCTCGCGCGCCACGTCCGGATCGATCAGGCCGTCGAGCTTCGTCACGGCGGCGGTGGATCCGATCAGCAGCGACGGATACCCGTACCAGCCCGGGTCCCAGGTCGTGTCCGAGACCATGTGGGCGCTCGGGTTGAGGATGAACCCTTCGTCGACGTAGGAGGTGTAGGGCAGCGCCGAGGTCAGCGGTCCCATGCGAACGAGCAGCGCCAAGCCCATGATGACCAGCACGGCCACCGTCCAACGACGGTCGGGCCGACGGGACGCCGGATGCAAGGCGAGGTCGGGGACAGCTGCCGTCCCGGCTTCGTCACTCACCCCGTCGACACGGCTGTCCCCCGTCCCACATCGGGCTGAAGGGGTAACGCTAGTCCAGAGGCACCACCAGTGCCGCAAGGGTGACGAAGCGCTCGTACTTGAACCACTCGATGTCCACCGCTTCAACCCCTCTACATGGATCGACTGCTCGAGCGGGCGAACCCGAAAGAACGGGCGAACGTCTATGCCGACCTCGGCGTCACGCTCACCTATCGCCCGACCGAGACCTCGTCGAGGTGCAGGCCGTACCGGCGCTGGACCGCAAGTCTGCAAAAGGTGGTGTCGGAGGGGGGATTACCCCCATACGTACACGCGTGCTCCGGGGTGTGATCGACCTGAAGGCGGCGTAATCCTCATAAACCGACGTTGGCGCGCTCCTCGTCTCAGTCGTCGTCCCCGCCATCGTCGTCGTCCCCGGCTGTCGTGAAGATCCGGATGAGTTCGTCGTTGCCCCGCCAGATGCCGGCGAAGCTCGTCCCCAGTCCGAGGTAGCGCGGGGTCTTCCGCGGCTGACCGAAGCTGACCGTGGGCGTACTCGTCCGGGCCACGTCCCAGTCCCCGGCCAGGGGGACGTCGACGTTCATCGTCACCACCAGGTCGTAGACGTCCCCGTCGGCCGCCGGCGGGTTCTCGAGGATCGAGGCGACCGTGACGTCGGCCGGGATGCGGTCGAGGTCACTGGGCAGGAACCCCAGCTGGTCGGCGACCAGCACCTGCTGGCCCTCCTCGGTGTTGGCCGCCAGCCAGTCGCTCGCCGCCGTTCGGGTGTCGGTGACCCCGATGAGCGGCTGAACCGCCGGGCCGGTTCCCGTCAGCCCCACCACCGCGACGGCGACGACCGCCACCGTGCCGATGGCCAGGAGCTCCGAGCGGGCATCCCAGTGACGGGCGGTGGCCACGGCCCGCGCCCCGGCGACCAGCGCCGCGGCGGCGAGCACGGCCAGGAACGGCGTCAAGGGCAGCAGGTTGCGAAACGGCTGGTAGCTGGTGTTGACCAGCGACAAGAGCAGGACGGTGGCGAACCCGACCCAGCCAGCGGTCAGCACCCGGGTCCGTGGTCGCACCAGGAGCAGGACCAGGCCGATGGCGGCCAACGCCGCCACCAGCCAGCCGACCTCCTTGACCGACAGGAGCTGCTGGAGGTAGCCGCTGGTCGACGAGCGGCCCTGGTAGCTCTCGACCTGTTCGTCGATGGCGTCGCGGACCTCGGACGTGCGCAGGAGGAGAGCGGGCATGGTGACGACGGCGGTCGCCACCATGGCGGCCACCGCGGCCACCGCTCGTCGGACCTGTTCGCGTCGGTCGAGGCCGGAGAAGGCGAGGACGACGAGTGCCACCAGGATCACGCTGCCGGAGGGGTACTTGGAGGTCATGGCCAGGCCAGCACAGGCCCCCGCGCCCAGTACCGCCAGCAGCCCTCGCCGGGACCGGGAGGTGGCACCGCTGGCGGCCAGGATCGAGGCCATGACGAAAAACGTGGCCGGGGCGTCGACGATGACGATCGCGCTCCGAACGACCAGGGCCGGCAGCAGCGCGGCCAGGAGTCCGCTCACCACCCCCGCCCACCGCCCGGCCAGGCGTCGACCGAGGAACATGGTCACGACGACGGTGCCCAGGCTGGCCAGCAGTACCAGGCTGCGACCGATCAGGATCATCGACGCCGGACCGATCGGGTCGTAGCCGGGCCGCTCATCGGTCAGGGCGGCCTGGCGCGCCACGTCTGGATCGATCAGGCCGTTGAGCTTCGTCACGGCGGCGGTGGATCCGATCAGCAGAGACGGATACCCGTACCAGCCCGGGTCCCAGGTCGTGTCCGAGACCATGTGGGCGCTCGGGTTGAGGATGAACCCTTCGTCGACGTAGGAGGTGTAGGGCAGCGCCGAGGTCAGCGGT
>DASTFY010000180.1:0-4385 GCA_035719525.1 Acidimicrobiales bacterium | reverse complement strand
AGCGCCTCGGACGCCACCCGGTTCAGCCTGCGCATCCCGGCGATGGCCGCCGCCTTGTCGCCCTCCGTCCCCCCCGCCAGCACGATGCCGGTGCCCAGCGGCTTGGACAGCACCAGACTGTCGCCCGGGCGCGCCCCACCCTTGGTGAGCACCCGGTCCGGGTGCACGAGGCCCTGCACCGCCAAGCCGAAGATCGGCTCCTCACTGCGGATGGTGTGGCCGCCGACCACCGATCCGCCGGCGGCCGCGACCGTCTCGGCCGCCGCCCGCAGGATGGCCTCGATGGCCTCGACGGGCAGGCGCTCGGGGAAGGCGGCGATGTTGAGCGCCGTCGTCACCCGCCCGCCCATGGCGAACACGTCGCTGCAGGCGTTGGCCGCGGCGATGGCGCCGAAGTCGTCCGGGTCGTCGACCAGCGGCGGGAAGAAGTCGGTGGTCGACACCACCGCCAGGTCCTCGCTGATCCGGTACACCGCGGCGTCGTCGAACGGCGCCAAGCCCACCAGCAGCGCCGCGTCGGCTGAACCCGCGAGCTCGCGCAACAGGCCGGACAGGGGTGCGCCGCCCCACTTCGCCGCGCACCCCCCGCAGGTCGTCCACTCCGTGAGACGCAACCCGTCTCGTCCCGGGTCGGTGTCGATCATGACGCCGAGCCTACGGTCCGCCCCTGCAATGCTGTCCGGTGATGCAACCGGATGTGTTGACGATCGACGGCTACCGGTACAGCGCGCACGATGCCCGAGCGACGATCACCAACCTCGGGGCATGGTGGGACCAACTCGCGGCAGGGCGCGTGTGCCCTCCGGCCTTCGACGACCTGGCCGAGCGGCAGGCAGCCCTCCTGGCAGAGGCGCTGCGCGAGCCCGTGCCAGATGATGACCATCGGCGCAACATCAGCGTGCTCGGCCGGTCGGCCTACGCCGCCATCGGTGACGGTCTGCTCGATCCCGAGCGGGTGCTCGCCCTATCACTCGACCTCCTACACGAAGCCTCCTCCGTGCTGCGGGCCGCCGGCGCCATGCCCGAGACGGCGCTCGGACGCCTGGACCAGATCAACGTCAGCGACGGTGGCGTGCCCAAGCGCCCCGTCGCGACGGCCAGCGTCGACCGGGGTGGCGTGGCCGGGGACCGGCAGGCCGCGCGCCAGCACCACGGGCGTCCGTGGCAAGCCGTGTGCCTGTGGTCGGCCGAGGTGATCGACGACCTGGTCGCGGCCGGCCACCCCATCGGTTACGGGGCCTGCGGTGAGAACCTGACCGTGCGGGGGCTGCCCTGGGCCGAGGTCCGCTCGGGCGTTCGTCTGGCCGTCGGGCCGGTGTTGCTCGAGGCCTCGCTGTTCTCGCTGCCCTGCACCAAGAACGCGCAGTGGTTCCTCGACGGTGACTTCCAGCGCATCCACCACGAGCGGGGGCCGGTCAGCCGCATCTACGCCACCGTGCTCGAGCCTGGCGCCATCGCTACCGGAGATGTCGTCGTCCTCGAACCCTGAAGCACTCGCGAACCGCACCGCCGCGCGGTGCGTACCGTCGAATGGATCTCGACCACAAGGGGGACCTCCATGACCCGACCTCTGCGGCGCCTCTCCGTGACCTCGGCGGCGATCGCCATCGTTCTCGCCGCCTGCGGGAGCTCGGACGACAGCGGCGGCTCCAGCGACACGACGGCCGCCGCGGCGGGCGGCGGTATCTACGGCGGCGACGAGCCCGCCGCCACGACGGCCGCCGCCTCGGCCACCACCGGCGCGGGCGGCGCGGCCCCTGCCACGGGCGACAGCGCAATCGCCATCAAGGACTTCGCGTTCGACCCCGGTGAGGCCAGCGTCGCCGCCGGCACCGCCGTGACGTGGACGAACGAGGACGGTGCCGCCCACCGCATCAAGTCCGACGACGACTCGTTCAACAGCGACGACCTCGGACAGGGTGACACCTTCGAGCACACCTTCGATTCGGCAGGGACCTTCGACTACGTCTGTGGCATCCACCCGTCGATGACGGGCTCGATCACGGTCACCGGCTGATCGCTCAGAACGCGCAGAGCTGTCGGAGGGCGGCGGCGATGTCCGCCGTCTGGGGCAGGATGGCCTGCTCCAACGTGGGCTCGTAGCCGACGTGGGTGTCGAGCGCGGCGACGCGCCGGATCGGCGCGTCGAGATCGGTGAAGCAGTGTTCGGCTGCCCACGCCGCCACCTCGCCGCCGAAGCCTGCCGTCAGGACGTCCTCGTGGACGACCAGCAGCCGGTGGGTGCGGGCGACCGACTCGGCCACCAGTTCTCGGTCCCACGGGATGATGGTCCGTAGGTCGACCACCTCGATCTCGTAGCCGTCCGTCTCCGCCAGCGTGGCCGCCGCCTGCAGGGACTTCTCCACGGTGGCGCCCCAGGTGACGACGGTGCAGTCGTCACCGGCACGGCGCACGTCGCCCCGACCGAAAGGGATGACGTAGTCGGCCGGCGGGAACGGATCGATGGTGTAGGGCTGGCGGAGCAGGTGCTTGTGCTCGAGGAACAGCACCGGGTCCTCA
The DNA here is from genome assembly GCA_035719525.1 of Acidimicrobiales bacterium. Lineage (GTDB taxonomy): Bacteria > Actinomycetota > Acidimicrobiia > Acidimicrobiales > Ilumatobacteraceae > DASTFY01. The sequence goes on along the minus strand of DASTFY010000180.1, from coordinate 1,865 downwards.
CCGCGGAAGGCGGCGCGCAGGAGGCCGGCCGCGTCGCGGGCGCGGGAAGGAAAGGCGATCAGCAGGCCGGGAACGTGGGCGAAGATGCTCTCGCCGCTCTGGCTGTGCCAGATGGCGCCGCCGGTGAGGTAGCCGCCGATCGGCACCCGGATGACCGCGGGGCAGGTGAAGGCCCCGTTCGAGCGCCAGCGGACGGTGGCCGCCTCGCTCTTGATCTGGGTCATGGCGGGCCAGATGTAGTCGAAGAACTGGATCTCGGGTGACGGGCGCAGGCCCCGGATGGCCTGGCCGACCGCCCGGCCGATGATGTTGGCCTCCGAGAGCGGCGTGTTGTAGCACCGGGCCTGGCCGAAAGCTCTTTGCAGTCCGTGTGTGGTGCCGAACACCCCGCCCTTGCCCTCGACGTTGCTCAGCACGACCTCGCGGGCGTCGGCGACGTCTTCGCCGAACACACGGATCCGCTCGTCGGCCGCCATCAACTCGTGCAGCGTCCGCTTCACGGCTTCGCCGAGGGGCACCCGATCGCCGCCCTCGTACTCGGCCGGCGGATCCGGCAGGTCGGGGAGGACGTAGACGTGGTCGGTGACGCGCGCCGGGTCGGGCCGGGCCGCGGCGAGCGCCTCGGCCGCGGCCTTGCTCACGATCTCCTTGGCCTCGGCGCGGAGCTCCGCCGCCTGGCCGAGGGTCAGCACCCCGTGCTCGACCAGTGTCTGCTGCATCCGATCGATGGGATCTCGGCGGGCTTCGTCCGCCAGCTCCTCCGCCGAGCGGTACTTGGACTGCGTGTCGGCGGCCGAGTGCGAATAGGGGCGCACGACGTCGCAGTGCAGGAGCGCCGGCCCGACCCCGGCACGGATGCGATCGATGACCGCCTTCGCGTGGTGGCGGACCCCGCAGTAGTCGGTGCCGTCGAGGCGGTGCACGTCCAGGCCGCGGAAGCCGGCCACCATGTCGGCCACCGGGGCCGGCTGCTGATCGGTGGTGGGCACGGAGATGGCAAAGCCGTTGTCCGGGACCACGAACAGGATCGGCAGGTGGAGGGTGCACGCGCTGTTGAGGCTCTCCCAGAATTCCCCCTCGCTGCAGGCGCCCTCTCCGAGGCTCACGTAGGTCAGCTCGTCGCCGTGTGCGGGGAGGCCGAGCTGGGGCCGGCGAGCGAGGTAGCGGCTGGCCTCGGCCGAGCCGACGGCCGGGATGCACTGGCTGCCGGTCGGGCTGGACTGGGTGACGATGTTGAGCGCCGTGCTGCCCCAGTGGTTCGGCATCTGGCGGCCCCCGCTGGCGGGGTCCTCGGCCGACCCGACGGCCTGAAGGAGGATCTCCTTAGGCGTCACGCCCAGCCCCAGCACGAGCGCCTGATCCCGGTAGTACGGGAAGAACCAGTCGTAGGCGGGGCGCAAGTGGCGGGCGAGGGCCAGGCCGAGTGCCTCGTGGCCGGCGCCCGAGATCTGGAAGAAGACCCGGCTCTGCTTCTGCATGCTGATCTCGCGGTCGTCGATGGCGCGCGACACGCAGGCCAAGCGGAAGTCCTCGATCAGCTCGTCGGCGGGAAACCCATGTAGTCCGCCCACGCTCACAGCTCCTCGGCCCAGTCACGGGTCTCGAGCAGCTCACGCACCCGGGCCAGGAAGGCGGCCGCGTACGCGCCGTCGAAGGCCCGATGGTCGAAGCTCAGGCTGAGGTTGCCGAGCGGGTGGACGGCGACGGTCCACTCTCCCGTCGCGCTGCGGACCGCGGCCGGTCGCATGCGCACGCTGTCGGTGGAGAGGATGGCCACCTGAGGCTGGTTGATCACCGGCGCGGTCACGACCGTCCCGTACCCACCGACGTTCGTGATGGTGAACGTGCCGCCGCTGAGGTCTTCT
>DASTFY010000179.1:0-2872 GCA_035719525.1 Acidimicrobiales bacterium | reverse complement strand
TTCGCCCCGAACCAGTGCGCCGCGAAGGGCTTCGCGGAAGGACACGCCACTCACCCGGGATGCGATCGTCACGATGGCCATCGGGATCGCCGATCTAGAGGGAGCAGACGCAGTCACCATGCGACGGGTCGCACGGGAGCTCGACGCGAGTCCGATGGCGCTGTACTGGCACGTCGACAACAAGGAAGATCTCCTCGCGTTGATGCTCGACGCTGTCGAAGGCGAGATTGAGATCCCGCCACCGAAAGGCGACTGGCGGGCAGACGTCACGAAGACGGCTCGCCGCTATCGCCGGGCCCTCCTCCGCCACGGGTGGATGACGAACTTCATCGGCGTGCGCCGTTCGCTCGGGCCGAACGAGCTGCCGCACATCGAGCGTTCCCTAGCGGCCTTCGACGGCCTGGAGCTGGCGGTGCGCGACGCCTTCAACATCCTCATGGCCATCGAGACCTACTACCTCGGCTTCGCGCTGCGCGAACAGCAAGAGCTGGCGGCGGAACGTGCGGTCGAGGGTGCGACCCCCGCTCGACGGCGCGCATTCTTCAAGAACGCGGGACGGCAGCTCGCTGACAGTGGCGACTACCCAAGACTGGCGACCCTCTTGGAGGAAGGCACGCTCCCCAGTCGAGACGAACGGTTCGAGCTCGGTCTCGCTCGATTGCTGGATGGGATCGAGGCCAACCTTCCGGATTCGAGGAAGGCAACGCGGCGGCGATCCCCTCGTAAGGCGACGTGATGCGGATGCGTACCGGTCGAGCATGACCGCGACCGAACTCTGTCTGCTGAGTCGACGTCGACGTCGCGCACAGCGCGCACCGCGAGGTCCCCGTCGCCTAGCTGTGACGACCGGGGAGGTTGTCCCTGGCGGGATGGTGTCGGGATGAGGTGAGCCCTCCAGGCGAGGCTGTGGGTCTTCCACAACTCACATCACGCCAGGAGGGCTCATGGATCACGCTAGAAGCCAGCACCCGAATGCGCCGCTGACCCCGCAAGGAAGGCGCCGGATGGTGGCTTGTGTGCTGGATCGGGGCTGGAGCATCGAAGCGACCGCGGATCGGTTCCAGGTCGACGCCAAGACGGTGCGGAAGTGGCGGGACCGGTTCGTGGCCGAGGGGCCTGATGGGCTCATGGACCGCTCTAGTCGCCCGCGCCGCTCACCGAACCGGACCTCGCGGGCGGTGTGTGATCGGGTGCTGGGGCTGCGGGCCAAGCGGCGGTGGGGCGCAGACCGCATCGGCTTCGAGGTCGGCTTGGCGGCCTCGACGGTGCAGCGGATCCTCAACGAGGCCGGCTGCGGGCGCCTGGACCGAGGCGATCGGGCCACCGGTGCCGAACCGGTCCGCCGTTATGAGCGCGACCGGCCCGGCGAGCTGATCCACGTTGACGTCAAGAAGATCGCCGCCATCCCCGACGGTGGCGGCTGGAGAACCCACGGCCGCGGCAACGACAGCCACGGGGGCCACAGCGGGGCGGGCTACCGGTTCATCCACACCGCCCTCGATGACCGCAGCCGTCTCGTCTACTCCGAGACCCACAACGACGAACAAGCGGTCACCGCGGCAGGCTTCTGGGCTCGAGCCGCCGCCTTCTACGCCGCCCACGGGATCATCTGTGAGCGGGTCATCACCGACAACGGCTCTTGCTACCGGTCCCGGCTCTGGTTACAAGCCTGTGCCGCCACCAGCACCGCGGTGAAGAAGACCCGACCCCGACGACCCCAGACCAACGGCAAGGTCGAGCGCTACCACCGGATCCTCCTCGAGGAGTGGGCCTACATCCGACCCTGGGCCTCAGAGACCCAACGCGAAGCCGGCTACGCCGGCTTCGTCCACTTCTACAATCACCACCGACCCCACGGCGCGCTCAGCTGGGCCACACCCGCCCACACCCTCGGGGACAACCTCCCCAGCGAGCACAACTAGTCGCGGACGCTGCGGTTGTGGCGGGGCGTGGACAGGAAGGCGCGCTCCTGGTCGCGGGCCTCGGGGGAAGGTCGACGCCCAGTGGGCTCGAAGAACCTCTCGATCCGAGCCCGGGATGCGACGTCCGGAACTCTCAGCAGACGTCCTAGACGGTCCGGGCGCGCTCAGGCCGCGCCGAGCAGAGCGGCGTCAATGGCCGCGGGGGCGAGGATCGTCTCTAGCACCATGACCGCGGCACCGGCGATGCCGGCCTCGTCGCCCAGCTCGCTGGGCGCGATGCGCAGCCGGGCGGTCGCGAGGGGGAGGGACCGCCGGTAGACGATCTCCCGGATGCCGGCCAGCAGGGGCTCGCCTGCCCGGGCTACGTCGCCGCCGATCACGATCACCGCGGGGTTCAGCATGTTCACGCAGGTGGCCAGCACATCGCCGATGGCGTGTCCGGCCTGACGAATGAGGCGGACTGCTTCCTGCTGGCCGCCCAGCACCAGCTCGACGACGTCGCGGCTGGTCTCCGCGTGGAAACCGAGATCTCGGAGGCGGGTGGCGAGGGCGGCACCACCGGCAATGGCTTCGAGGCACCCGAGGTTCCCGCAGCGACACACCCGGTCGTCGTGGTCCGGCACGTGGATGTGGCCGATGTCGCCGGCGGCGCCGTCGGCACCGCGGTGCACATGGCCGCCCGTGACGATCCCCGAGCCGATGCCGGTGCCGACCTTCACATAGAGGAGTACGTCCGCCTCCCGCCAGTTCGTCCAGTACTCGCCCACCGCCATGATGTTCACGTCGTTGTCGATGAGGGCCGGGGCATCGAACCGCTCGCTGAGGCGCTGGCTGACGGGGTACAGGTTCCAGCCCGGCATGATCGGTGGGTTGACGGGCCGACCCGTCGCGAACTCGACGGGTCCGGGCAGGCCGACACCGACGCCGCGCAGGTGACCCCGATCGCGGCC
>DASTFY010000178.1:0-6553 GCA_035719525.1 Acidimicrobiales bacterium | reverse complement strand
CGACCCGACGCATTGCCGAGCGAAGCGAGTAGGAGCCAGCCGAAGCGCAGCGGAGGATGGCGACGAAGAGATAGATGGCGGCGAAGACGCCTGCTCGGGCAACATGGCTACGTGGAGCAGGTGCGCCAGGTCGTGGCCGAGGCCATCCGGGCCCGCGTCGGCGGGCCGTCCGGTGGGGACCACGCGCGGGAGCTGTTCGATTCGGACGGCCCGAGATGGTTCGGGCCGGAGCGTCCGGTGCGGCGGGTGCACGCCGACGCGGCCATCTTCGTCGGAGCGCTCCGAGCCCTGCTTCTCCAGAGCCTCCACCCACTGGCCATGGCGGGTGTCGCCGACCACTCGGATTTCCGGGATGACCCGTGGGGCCGCCTACAGCGCACCGCTCGGTTCCTGGCCACCACCACCTACGGCACGGTCGCGCAGGCTGAGCAGGCGTGCGCCACGGTGCGGCGGGTGCACGACCGGGTCCACGGCGTGGCCGCCGACGGGCGCCCGTACGACGCCAACGACCCCCATCTCCTCACCTGGGTGCACGTCGCCGAGGTGGACAGCTTCCTCGCCGCCCACCAGCGCTTCGGCGCTCGCCCCCTCATCGGCACCGAGCGGGACGCCTACGTGGAGGACGTGGCCACGGTCGCCGTGGCCCTGGGGGTGCCGGATCCGCCGCGGTCGTTGGCCGCGCTCAAGGAGTGCCTGGCCGCCTACCGACCCGAGCTGGCGGGGACCAGGGCGGCCCGCGACGCCGCCCGCTTCTTGTTGCTGCAACCGCCGGTGCCACTGGCGGCCCGCGGCCCGTACGCCCTTCTCGGTGCTACGGCGGTGTCCCTCCTCCCTTGGTGGGCGAAGGCGATGCTGCGCATCCCACCGCTGCCGGTGACCGAGACGGTGGTGATCCGCCCAGCCGGCCGGGCGCTGGTCGCCACGATGCGCTGGGCGCTCGACCCGGGCTCGCCCACTCGGGACGACACCGCGCTGGCCGAGGAGACCAGAGCCGAGCAGGGCACACTGGCAGGGTGACCCACCAGTGCGAACCTGAGCCGGGCGAGCCGTCAGAGGAGGCCCGAGCCGCCCTGGAGGAGCTCGAGAGCGGGCCTGCCTTCGAAGACCGGCCTCCGGCACCCGTACCGCGGCGACGCCCGTCCTCGGCGCGGAACAGCATCCTCGGCGCGGCCATGCTCGGGCTGCGCGAGGTGCTCGAGGGCCCGCAGAAGGAGCGCATCGTCATACAGGCCGAGGTCCCGGGGGAGCCACCCGACATCGACCGCCTCGGACTGAAGGCGGAACTGGACGACGGCAGCCTCGCCGTCGGGCCGCCGCTCGACGACCTGAAGGACCGAGCCGCGGCCACCCGTCGCTCGTCCCGCCTGCGCCGGCGGTCCGGCCGCCGCAGCTAGGCCTGCCGCGCCCACCGTTGGTCGCCGCTCAGCCGGCCGTCCCACCGATCACGACTCGGAGCGCCGGGGCCAGGTCGCCGCGCTTGTCGACCTGCACCCGTTCCAGGCCCAACCACGCGCCCATGAGCACCAACTCCGCGGCCAGCTCCTCGGCCACCGGCCGGTCGGGCACGCCCGGTTCCGCGTACGCACCCCGGACCAGCAGGGTCGAGGCGGCACGATCGGCCTTGAGGTCCACCCGAGCGACCAACTCGTCGCCGAGCAGGAACGGCAGGACGTAGTAGCCGTACTTGCGCTTGGGCGCCGGGGTGTAGATCTCGACGCGGTAGTGGAAGCCGAAGAGCCGCTCGACCCGGTCCCGCTCCCAGATGAGGGAGTCGAACGGCGACAGCAGCGCCCGCCCCCGGACCCAGCGGGGCAGCTTGGCTTCGGGGTGGAGGTAGGCGGGCTCCTTCCACCCCTCTACCTGCACCGGCAGCAGCCTCCCGTCCTCGACCAGCTCCGGGAGGAGCGGGCGGCAGATGGGGATGCGCTGGCGGTGGTAGTTGGACAGGTCCCGCAGTGTTCCCACCCCGAGCGAGCGCGCCGCGAGGACCATCAGCTCCTTGCGGGCCTCCGGCTCGGTCGGGGTCGGAGTGGCGAGCACCCGCGCGGGCAGCATCCGCTCCGGCAGGTCGTACATGCGGGCGAAGTCGTTCGGCCGCCGCCGCGCCGTGATCCGACCGGTCCAGAACAGCCATTCGAGCGCCTGCTTGGCGTGATCCCAGTCCCACCAGGCGCCTTTGGCGACGATGCGCTCCGACAGGTCGCCGGCCACGACCGGGCCGCGCTCGACGACCGCCTGGTAGATGCTCTCGACGTAGCCGGGGCGCTCCTTGTTCATCCGCACCAGCCCGCTCCACGCCGACCCTTCCGAGGCCCGGACCATCTTCCAGCGGAACAGGTGGTGCTGGTCGACGGGGATGTGCGATGCCTCGTGTCCCCAGTACTCGAACAGCTCGCCATCGGCCGCGGCCTTCGGCAGCAGGTCCCGTGGGTGGGGACCGAGGCGGGCGAACAGCGGCAGCTCCTGGGAGCGCACCAGGACATTCACCGAGTCGATCTGGATGAGCCCCACGCGATCGAAAACCCGCCGCAGGTGACGGCGATCGACCCGGGCGTTCGGTCGCGTGTCGGTGAAGCCCTGCGCCGCGAGAGCGATCCGCCGCGCCTGGGCGAGGGCGATGGAGGTGGGGGGCCGTGACCCCCCGCTAGTCGGCAACGTCGATGGTGACGGAGTTGATGACGACGTCCTCACTGGGGCGGTCATTGCGGTCGGTGGCCACCTTCTGCATGGCCTCGACGACGTCCATCCCCTTCACCACCTTGCCGAACAGTGAGTACTGCGGCGGTAGCCGAACGCCGTCCTGCCCGCTGATGATGAAGAACTGGCTGCCGTTGGTGTTCGGACCGGCGTTGGCCATCGCCACCGAGCCCAGCTCGTACTGGCCGGGCTTGGGCAGCTCGTCATCGAACCGGTAACCGGGCCCGCCCCGACCGGTGCCGGTCGGATCGCCCCCCTGGCACATGAACCCGCCGATGATGCGGTGGAAGACGACACCGTCGTCGTAGTGGTGCAGGGCGAGGAACACGAAGTTGTTCACCGTCTTGGGCGCCTTGAGCGCGTCGAGCGCGATGACGATGCTGCCCAGGCTCGTGTCCATCGTGGCCGTGTACCGCTTGGACGGGTCGATTCCCGTCTCCGGCCCGTCTGAGGGGAACTGTTGGGTCTTCGGCGACGAGCCGTCGTAGGCGGGGAAGGGGTGGGGCATAGGCGGGCGACCCTACCCGCCCGAGCTCCGCCGCTACCCGCCCACAGTCGCGGCCCAGTTGGCGAGCAGTAGATCCGACTGCCGTGCCGTGGCCGCCAGCGTCTGGGACACGTCGGCCAGGGTGACCAGGATGGACTCGACCGCTCGCGACGTCAGCGCCCGTACCTCCCGCTGAGGTCCGAGGACCGGCCCGGCCTCGACGGGCGTGTCGGCCGAGGCCAGGAGCTGGTCATATCCCACCTTGAAGCGCGGATCGGCGGTGTAGAGCTCCTTGATGGGCGACAGCTCCACGGCGCTCTTGCGCACCGGGACGTAGCCCGTGGCCGCGGCCCACTGCGACTGCTGCGCCGGCTCGACCAGGTACTTCAGGTAGTCCCAGGCGGCCGCGGTCTCGGCGTCGGACTTGCCCTTCGGGAGCCAGAGCGAGGCGCCGCCGACCAGCACGCCCGGGTTCACCGTGGGGCCAGGCATGGGACCGACACCGACGTCCTCGGCGGTGATGCCGGGGAAGCCGCCCCCCTGCAGGATGTTCAGCACGGATCCGAGCGCGGCGGTGGTGTGGATCGTCATCCCCGCCGCGTCCTTGGGGTCGACCAGCTTGAGCAGGTTGTCCGGCAACGCGACGTTCGGTCCGACGTCGATGGCCAGACCGTCGATCACCATCTGCTGGAGAAAGGTCAGGACCTCGACGCCGGTCGGCCCGGCGAACAGCACGTTCGTGGCCGAGGCGGCACGACCGTTCTCGTTGTTGGCGTAGAGCTCATCGGCCTTGGCCAGCCACTGCTCCAGGAACCACCCTCCGCCGCCGTCGATGCTGTGGTCGAGCGCCAGGCCATAGGTGACGGCGCCGCTGTCGACGAGTTGCTGGCTGGCGACCCGCAGGTCCTCGAGGCTGCGGGGCGGATCGTCCGGATCGAGCCCGGCCTTCACGAACGCCGCCCGGTTGTAGTACAGGACCGGGTTGGAGACGTTGAAGGGCATGGCCTGCAGCGCCCCCCGCAACGTGTAGTAGGCGGTGGCCCGCGGGAGGAAGTCGTCCAGGTCGTAGCCGTCGGCGTTGACGCAGGACTGGACAGGAACGATGGTGTCCGAGTCCGCCAGGAGCTGGAGAGTGTACTCGGGCATCTGCACGAGAGCCGGGCGGTCGGCGCCCGAGGCGGCCTTGTACTTCTCGATGCTCTGTTCGTAGCCACCCTGGTTGATCAGCGTGACCCGGACGTTCGCCTGCGATGCGTTGTAAGCGTCGGTGAGCGCGACGAGCGCGTCCTCGTTGGCCGCGGTCATGGCGTGCCAGAACGTGATCCCCACCGGAGCGCCTTGCCCGAGCGCTTCCACCCGGCACGGCGCCAGCAGGTCCTCGGGCACCGCCGTGGTCGAGGGGATGGTCACCGGCTGGCCGCCGGAGTCCGGGGGCGCCACCGTAGGCACCGTCGCCCCACCGATCTCGAGGATCGACCGGCCGTTGCCGCAGCCCGCCACCACCGCCGCGAAGGCGGCCATCGCCACGCCCACCCTTCGCCGCCGGACCGCTCTCATCCCTTCACCGCTCCCGCGGTGAGGCCTCGGACGAGTTGGCGCTGGAAGACGATCACCACGACCACGATGGGCAGGGAGGCGATCACCGTGCCAGCGGTGATCAGGTTCAGCCGGTCCGGATTGGCGCTCGACAGCGAGCGCAGGCCGATCTGCACGGTGCGGAAGTCCGGTTCGTTGGTGATCCGCTGCGGCCACAGGTACTGGTACCACGCGCCGAGGAACGAGAACAGGGCGAGCGCGCCGAGGGAGGGCCGGGCCAAGGGCGTCGCCACCTCGCGGAGGAAGCCGAAGTGGCCGAGGCCGTCGAGGGCGGCGGCCTCTCGCAGGTCCTTCGGCACGGTCAAGAACACCTGCCGCAGAAGGAACACGCCGAACGCCGTCGCCAGGAACGGCACCACGAGGCCCTGATAGCTGTCGGTCCAGTCGAGCGACTTCACCGTGTCTACATTGGCCAGGACGGTCACCTCGGCCGGCACCAGCAGCGTGGCCAGCACCAGATAGAAGAGCAGGTTGCGGAGGGGGAAGCGCATGAACGAGAAGGCGTACGCGGCCAACAACGAGGTGACCATCACCCCGACCGTGATGGCGATCGACACCACCGTGCTGTTGACCAGGTAGCGGCCCATGTTCCCCTGGTTCCAGGCGTCGCGCAGCGTGTCCAGCGTCAGGTCCACCGGCAGCAACGCGCGCGGGTAGTTGAAGATGGCGTTGCCCGGCTTCAGGGAGAGGATCACCGCGACGTAGATCGGGAAGAGGATGAGCACCGCCACCACGGCGAGCAGGCCATAGCGAACCCAGCGCCGCCCACCGTCGACGCGATCGAGCGCGCTGACGGCCACGTCAGCCATAGTGGACCCGCCGTTCCAGGCCGCGGAACTGGACCAGTGAGACGACCAGCATGATGAGGAACAGCAGCACGGCGACGGTCGCCTGCAGGCCGGTGTCGAACGCGATCACCGAGTTCCGTCCGTAGATGAGGTACGTGAGGGTGGTGGTGTCGTCGCCTTCCGGTCCCCCGCCGGTCAGGAGGTCGATCTCGGCATAGGTCTGCAGCGCCCGCACCGTCAGCACGACGACCGTGAACAGAATCGTGGGACCGAGCAGAGGGACGGTGACGTTGGTGAAACGGCGCCACCCTCCGGCCCCGTCCACGAAGGCGCTCTCGTAGAGCTCCCGGGGTATGCCCTGCAGCCCCGCGGTCATGATGATGAACGTGAATCCCGCGTTGGCCCAGATGCTGACGATGCCGAGCGCCGGCAGCGCCCACGTCGGATCCTGGAGCAGGCCCGGGTCCTTCAGGACGTCGAACGGGAGGATGTTGGTCAGCACGCCGATCTGGGGTTGGAGCAGGGTGAGCCAGATGAGGGAGGCCACGGCCACCGAGGTCGCGACCGTCGAGGAGTAGATGGTGCGGAAGAAGCGCATGCCGCGCAGGTGCTTGTCGGCGAGCACCGCCAACCCGAGGCCGATGACCAAGCCCGCCGGCACGGTGATCAGCGCGAACGCGAACGTGACGCCGAGTGAGTGGCGGAACTCGTTGGACTGCGCCACGTCCCAGTACTGCGACCAGCCGACGTAGGTCTTCTCGCCGGAGAACCCACCGCCCCGGTAGAGGCCGAGCCACATCGTGCGCGCCAGTGGATAGAACACGAACACGCCGAGCAGGACCAGGGCCGGCAGGAGGAACAGCAGGGCCAGCAGCGCCTCCCGGGTACGGCTGCGGCTCACCTCACCGCTCCAGCCGCTTGCCGGTGACCGGGTCGAAGTGGAGCCGGTGCCGGGGCTCGGCGCCGATGAACACCGCTTCGCCTT
>DASTFY010000177.1:0-6776 GCA_035719525.1 Acidimicrobiales bacterium | reverse complement strand
GGTCGAGGCGCTGGCGGAAGCCGACGTGATCGTGTGCGAGGACACGCGCCGCACCGGGCGGCTCCTGGAGCATGCGGGCGTCGTCCGGCGCCGCCTGGTCGTCGCCAACGAGCACAGCGAGGCCGCGGCGGCAGCCCAGGTGGCGCGCCTCCTGACCGAAGGCGCCACGGTCGCGGTCGTGACCGACGCCGGCACGCCGGGCATCTCCGATCCCGGCGAGCGCCTGGTGCAGGCGGCCGTCGCCGACGGTCACCTGGTGACGACGGTGCCCGGGCCCACGGCCGGCATCTCGGCCCTGGTGGTGAGCGGCTTGCCGACGGGGCGGTTCGTGATGGAGGGATTCCTCCCCCGCAAGGGCGGCGAGCGGACGGCGCGGCTACGGGAGCTGGCCGGCGAGCGGAGGACCGTCGTGCTGTACGAGGCGCCGCACCGCCTGGCCCGCACCCTCGCCGACCTGGCCGCGGCCTTCGGCCGTGACCGCTCGATCGTCGTCTGTCGCGAGCTGACGAAACTGCACGAACAGATCTGGCGGGGCACGCTCTCCGAGGCGCTGGACCACGCGCGCGAGGTGGCACCGCGAGGTGAGTACGTGCTGGTGGTGGCCGGCGCTCCCGATGCGGACCAGCCGGACGACGAGGCGATTCGCGCCGCGCTCGCCGATCGGTCGGCGTCCGGCGAGGACCGGCGGACGGCCATCGTCGCCGTCGCCCAGGAGCTGCGGGTGCCGAAGCGAAGGGTGTACGCACTGGCCCACGCCGACGGTGGCGAAGGGAGCCCGGACGTGACGCGACCCCAACAGTAGGTTGAGGGCATGTCAGACGCCCCGGTCGCCGAGTCGCTGGCGGAGGTCGTCCAGAACGAGTGGTCCTACCGCGCCGGTGGTCATCAGGCCGCCTTCTTCGACCTCGACCGCACGTTGATCGCCGGATCCTCGGCGTTCATCTTCGCGGTGGCGGCCTGGCGGCGCGAGATGGTGCCGACGGGGCACTTCGCCAGGGACGCCGTCGGTGCCCTGCTGTTCAAGCTGCGCGGGGACAGCGGCGATCACGAGAGCGTGGCCAAGATCCGGGAGCGGATCCTTTCGGCCGTCACGGGTAGCCAACAGCAGGACCTGGTGGCACTCAACGAGACCATCCTGCCGAAGCTGCTGGACAAGGTCCGGCCGGAGGCCAAGAAACTGCTCGAATCCCACCATCGGCGGGGCCACGCCACCTACATCGTGTCGGCGGCCCCGGTCGAGATCGTGGAGCCACTGGCCGGAGCACTCGGGATGACGGCTGGCATCGGCACCCGGGCGGTCGTCGAGGACGGGGTGTACACCGGCGAGCTGGCCGGGCCGTTCTGCTACGGCCCCGGGAAGGTGACGGCCATTGCGGAGGTCGCGCACTGGGAGGGCTACGACCTGTCCCGTTGCTACGCCTACAGCGACTCGGTCAGCGACCTGCCCATGCTCGACGCCGTGGGGCACCCGGTCGCAGTCAACCCGGACGCCCGCCTGGGCGCGGCCGCGGCCGAGCGAGGCTGGCCCGTCGTGATCTTCCGCCAGCGGACCAAGCGGGTCGTCCGCCGGACGACCGCCGGCGCGGCGATCGCCTCCCTCGCCGGCGCGGGATTCGCCGCCGGCTTCCAAGTCGCCAAGCGCCGCTGACCGCCAGCGTCGTTTTCGAGTGGATGGGGCGGAAATGACGTCCCAGCCGTCGAATTGCGACCTCTCCGTTCGGAAGGTGACGCCTAGCCTCGCCGGCGTGGCCACCTACTACCTGACGACCCCCATCTACTACGTCAACGACGCCCCCCACGTCGGCCACGCCTACACGACCCTGATCGGCGACGCCACCGCCCGCTGGCGCCGCCTCCGGGGCGAGGACGTCTTCTTCCTGACGGGCACCGATGAGCACGGGCTCAAGATCCAGCAGGCGGCCGAGGCCAACGGGGTCACGCCGAGGGAGTGGGCCGACCGCACGGTGGAGCGCTACCGCGACGCCTGGCGCCTGCTCGACATCAGCTACGACCAGTTCATCCGCACCACCGAGCCCGGTCACTACGCCGCGGTCACGAAGCTGCTCCAGGCCTGCTACGACGCGGGCGACATCGAGCTCGACACGTACCGGGGCTGGTACTCCGTCTCGGACGAGGCCTACATCGGCGCCGACGAGGTGGAGGACTACCGCTCGCGGGGCCGGAAGGTGATCGAGCTCGAGGAGGAGAACTACTTCTTCCGCCTCAGCCGCTTCCAGGATCGGTTGCTGCAGTGGTACGAGGACCACCCCGACGTCATCCACCCCGCCAGCCGACGCAACGAGGTGATCGGGCTCATCAAGGGTGGCTTGCTCGACTTCTCGATCAGCCGCACGTCGCTGGAATGGGGCGTGCCCATCCCCTGGGACGAGCGCCACGTCACCTACGTCTGGTTCGACGCGCTGACCAACTACATCACCGCGGCCGGCTACGGGCAGCCCGACGAGGCTGAACGCTTCCACCGGTGGTGGCCGGCGGTGCATCTCATCGGCAAGGACATCATCAGGTTCCACTGCGTGTACTGGCCGGCGATGCTGCTGTCCGCCGGGCTCGAACCCCCCCGCGACTGGCATGTCCACGGATGGCTGCTGGTGGGCGGTGAGAAAATGAGCAAGACGGCCCTCAACCAGATCGCCCCGGCCGACCTCGTGGCCGACTTCGGGCTCGACGCCTACCGGTACCACTTCCTGGCCGATTGTCCGGTCGGCGCCGACAGCGACTTCAGCTACGAGGGGCTGGTCGCCCGCTACAACGCCGACCTGGCCAACAACCTGGGCAACCTGCTCAGCCGCGTGGCCACCGTCGTCGGCAGCAAATGTGGCGGGGTGGGGCCGGCGCCGTCCTCCGACAGTCCGTTGGTCGAGGCCGCGGCCGTCGCGGTGGCCGAAGCCGCAGAGGGCTGGGACACGGTGCAGCCCAGCGAGGCGCTGGCTGCCACGTGGCAGCTCATCCGCGCCACCAACGCGCACCTCGAAGCCAACGAGCCGTGGCGGGCCGAGCCGGGACCGGTGGTCGACGGCGTCCTCGGCGACGCCTTGGAGGCGCTGCGCGTCGTCGCGCTGCTCGCCTCGCCGGCCATCCCCGGCACGGCACAGACCATCTGGGAGCGGATCGGCCTGCCGGGGCAGGTCAGCGCGCAGCGAGTTCCCGACGCGCTGGCCTGGGGCGGCTACCCCGGTGGGCTGACCGTCACCAAGGGTGCGCCGCTGTTCCCGCGGCGCCAAGACTGAACGCGGTCGCGGATGGGCTGGATCGACGGCCATTGCCACATCGACGACGACCGGATCCCGGGCGGGACCGCGGCTGCACTGCAGGCCGCCCGCGACGCCGGCGTCACCGGCTTCATCACCGTGGGTACCGACGCCGAGCGCAGCGCCGCGGCCATCGCGGTGGCGGCGGAGCACGACGACGTCTGGGCCACGGTCGGACTGCATCCCCACGACGCGGTCAACGGGGTGGAGACGATCGTCGGCCTTCTCGACGCACCGAAGGTGGTGGCCGTCGGGGAGTGCGGCCTCGACTACCACTATGACCACTCGCCTCGGCCGGTGCAGCGGGACGCGTTCGCGGCCCAGATCGCCCTCGCCCACGAGCGGACGCTGCCCCTCGTGATCCACACCCGCGAAGCCTGGGACGACACCTTCGCCGTCCTCGGCGCAGAGGGAGTGCCCGAGCACACCGTCTTCCACTGCTTCACCGGAGGACCGAGCGAGGCCGAGCGATGCCTTGGCCTCGGCGCCTTGCTCTCCTTCTCCGGCATCATCACGTTCAAGGCCGCCGACGACGTGCGTGCGGCGGCCGCGCTGTGCCCGGCCGACCGGCTCCTGGTGGAGACCGACGCGCCCTACCTGGCCCCTGCCCCCCACCGGGGACAGGCCAACCAGCCCGCCTACGTGCCCCTCGTGGGTGCAGCCCTGGCTCGGCTGCGCGGGGTTAACGTGGCCCAGATCGAGGATGACACGCATGAGAACGCATCGGTTGCGTTTCGGTTACGGCTCTCGTAGCGTGACCGGTCACGGCTGCGGGCGGCACCGGCGTTTCGCCGCGGATCGACCCACAGCAGCAAGTTGAGCAGCGAGATCGGCCCGGGAAGCGTCGGCAAAGGATCCCAACGAGTGTCCTCACTGGAACGTGGTGATCGCAGACGGCTGCTGGCCGCGGGCGTGACGACCATTGCCGCGCTCCCGTTCCTGCTGGGCGGCGGGAGCACCGCGGGAGGCACCGGCGTGGCGACCATCGGTGAGGGCGTCAACATCGCCACCGCGCTCGACTCGTCCGCCGCGGTGCCTCAACCCGCGCCCGACCCGCCGGACCTCGAGCCCGTGGGGATACCGAGCTTCCTGCTCGGCCCGCCTCCGGCCACTGATCCCTCCGAGATCACGATCGTCGTGCCGACGTCGGGCCCGGACAACGTCGTCGAGGGCACCGCGTCCTACGAGCGCTACACGGACGAGCCTGGCATTCAAAACCCGTGCGCCTTCCCCGGCCCGCCGGTGGGCACCAACCTCCTGGTGCTGGACCTCGACAACGGCAAGTCGGTCTGGTGCGCGGTCATCGGGCCACCGGCAGCCAGCGCGCGGGCCACCCTGGTGCTCGACACCGAGGAGTTCGCCCAGATCGCCGACCTCGGCGAGTCGCCGATCCACGTCCGCATCACCTGGTAGCACCTTCGGTCGTGACGCTGAGCCCCCGGGAGGCGAGCGAACTGTTGCGCCGCCACGGGCTGGCCCCCCGGCAGCGGCTGGGGCAGAACTTCGTGGTCGACCCCAACACGGTCCGGCGCATCGCCCGCCTGGCCGGAGTCGGCGCCGGCGACCATGTCGTCGAGATCGGCGCCGGTCTGGGATCACTCACCCGCGCGCTGCTCGATACGGGCGCCAGGGTGACGGCGATCGAGCTGGACGAAGGGCTGGTCGAAGTCCTCCGCGAAACAGTGCCGGAGGCCACGATCGTCGCCGCCGATGCCCGGCGGGCCGACTGGCCGGCGCTGCTCGGTGGGCAACCCGCTGTCCTGGTCGCCAATCTGCCCTACCACGTCGCCACGCCGCTCGTCGCCGATCTTCTGGACGACGTACCGCTGATCGAGCGGATGCTGGTGATGGTGCAGGCCGAGGTCGGCCAACGCCTCGCCGCTGGCCCCGGGAGCAAGGCCTACGGGGCGGTGAGCGTCAAGGTGGCCTATTGGGCGGAGGCCTCCGTCGTCGGCCGGGTGGCTCCGTCGGTGTTCCTGCCCCGACCGAAGGTCGACTCGGCGCTCGTGGCCATCCGCCGCCGTGACGTGCCCGCGGGGCCCGTTGGCGTCCCACCGGAGGCGCTGTTCACGCTCGTTCGGGCGGGGTTCAGCCAGCGACGCAAGACGCTGCGGCGTTCGCTGGCCGGCCTGGTGGACGCGGCGGACTTCGCCGCGGCCGGGATCGACCCAGGCGCCCGCGCCGAGCAACTGGATGTGGTGGCGTGGGGTCGGCTGGCGGTCGCCGTGCGGAACCGCTCCCGGTCGTGAGCTCCGTCCGGGCGCCGGCCAAGCTCACCCTGAGCCTGCGGATCACGAGCGTCCGCGGCGACGGCTATCACGAGCTGGACGCCGAGATGGTGAGCCTCGGCCTGGCCGACACGCTCACCTTCTCCGACGGCGACGGGTTGACCGTCGGCGGACCGCATTGCGGTGGCGTGCCGATGGATGACTCGAATCTGGTCCGCCGCGCGCTCGCGCTGATCGGGCGGACGGCGAGCGTGCACGTCGAGAAGCAGATCCCTTCCGGCGCCGGCCTGGGAGGGGGCTCGGCCGACGCGGCAGCGGTGCTGCGGTGGGCCGGCGTCGACGATCTCGTGGTCGCGGCCCGCCTCGGCGCCGATGTCCCGTTCTGCCTCGTCGGGGGGCGGGCGCGCGTGCGCGGCATCGGCGACCGGGTCACCCCCCTGCCCTTTGTCGACCGCTCGTTCACCCTGATCACGCCGCCGCTGTCGGTCTCGACGGCGGCCGTGTATCAAGCATGGGACGATCTCGGCGGACCGAGCGGGCGGGGACGGAACGACCTCGAGCGCGCCGCCCTGGTCGTCGCTCCGGAGCTGGCGGACTGGCGCCAACGCATCCGCTCGCTCGTGGGCGAGGACCCGGTTCTAGCCGGTAGCGGCAGCACGTGGTTCGTCGAGGGTGAGCATCCCGGCCTGGTCGCCGCCCTTCCGGACGCGTCCGTGGTCGTGACGCGCACCGACCGCCCGGCAAAGTGATCGGGCGGTCGGGACAGGATCGGCGCAGGCGCCGCGGTGCTACTTGTTGCGGCGCTGGTGGCGCGTGCGGCGGAGCATCTTCTTGTGCTTCTTCTTGCGCATGCGCTTGCGGCGCTTCTTGATCAACGAACCCACGGAGAGCAGACGCTACCGCCCGCCGCCTGAACGCTCCAATCACCCCGGCCGTGCGACAGGGCTCCGGTAGCGTGAGGTCGAACACCCTGGCGGGTAGTTCAATGGCAGAACACCTGACTTTGGATCAGGGGGTTGGAGGTTCGAGTCCTCCCCCGCCAGCCCGCGAAGTCCCTGGTAGACAGGTACAGGCCACGAGGACCTCGAGCGCTGCGAAGCCTCCAGACGGCGGACGTATCACCGATGTAGGGGTCTCCATTTGAGTGCAGTTGGCCTGCCCAGCGGCCTTCGGCCCGCCAGGGCCGGTCGGCAGGTGGCAGGGCGAGGGTGCCGGGCCGAGCCCCTGGTCCGAGGGGGTGGCTGGCCCGTGGATTGCCGAGGCTCGGGTCGACGTCGAG
>DASTFY010000176.1:0-2850 GCA_035719525.1 Acidimicrobiales bacterium | reverse complement strand
CAGGGTCACCTGCCGGCGCCAACGATCTTGCCGCTTGTACCCACGATGAGCAAGAGGCGGTTGATCAGTAGGGTGAAGGCTCGATGCCTTCACCGCTCACCATTCGCCGCCTGCGCGTCCGGCGTGCTGCGCACCCCGAGCGGGCTGGCGTGATGCGCACGCTCGGGCCGTGGGAAGGACGAACGGTCTACGCCATCCTGATGGCGGCGGCCTTCTCCAGACCCAGCAGCGTCACGCTCTCGTCGCGCATCACGAACTTCTGGACCTTGCCGGTGACCGTCATGGGGAAGGCGTCCACGAAGCGGACGTAGCGCGGGACCTTGTAGTGGGCGATCTTGTCGCGGCAGTAGTCGCGGATCTCCTCGACGGTGGCGGCCTGGCCCTCGCGCAGCTTCACCCAGGCCATGATCTCCTCGCCGTACTTCTCGTCGGGCACGCCGATGACCTGTACGTCCTGGACCTTGGGGTGGCTGTAGAGGAACTCCTCGATCTCGCGCGGGTACACGTTCTCGCCGCCGCGGATGATCATGTCCTTGATCCGTCCCACGATGTTGAGGTAACCCTCCTCGTCCATCGTGGCGAGGTCGCCGGTGTGCATCCAGCGGGCGCCGTCGATCGCCGCCCGGGTGGCCTCGTCGTTGTCCCAGTAGCCCAGCATCACGCTGTAGCCGCGCGTGCACAGCTCGCCGCGCTCGCCGACCCGCACCACCTGACCGGTCTGCGGGTCCACGATCTTGATCTGCACGTGGGGATGCACCTGGCCGACCGTGCCGACCTGCTTGGCCAGCGGCGCCCCGATGCGCGTCTGCGTGCTCACCGGGCTGGTCTCCGTCATGCCATAGGCGCAGGCCACGTCGCGCATGTGCATCTGCGCCTGCACCTGCTTCATGACTTCCACCGGGCAGGGGGAGCCGGCCATGATGCCGGTGCGCAGCGTGGAGAGGTCGTATTTCGCGAAGTCGGGATGGTTCAGCTCGGCGATGAACATGGTCGGCACGCCGTAGAGCGCGGTGGCGCCCTCGGCCTGGGCGGACTCCAGGACGGCCAGCGGGTCGAAGCCGTCGCTCGGATAGATCATGGTCGCGCCGTGGGACATGCAGCCCAGGTTGCCCATGACCATGCCGAAGCAGTGGTAGAGCGGTACGGGGATCAGGAGCCGGTCGCGGTCGGTGAAGCGGAGCAGCTCGGTGGTGAAGAAGCCGTTGTTGAGGATGTTGTGGTGGCTGAGCGTGGCGCCCTTGGGATAGCCGGTGGTTCCGCTCGTGTACTGGATGTTGATGGGGTCGTCAAACTCCTGCTGGCGCTGGCGGTGCGCCAGCTCATCGGCGCCGACCCGCTCGGCCATCGCCAGCAGCGAGCTCCAGTCCAGCATCCCCGGCGCCGGCTCGGCGCCGAGCCGCACCACGCCGCGCAGGTCGGGGAAGCTAGCCGCCTCGAGAGAGCCGGGTTGGCTGTTTGCCAGCTCCGGCGCGAGCTCGTGGATCATCGCCGTGTAGTCCGAGGTCTTGAAGTGCGGCGCGGTGACGAGCCAGGCGCAGCCGGATTGCCTCAGCGCGTACTGGACTTCGTTGAGCCGGTAGCTCGGATTGATGTTCACGAGGATGGCGCCGAGCTTCGACGTCGCGAACTGGGTGATGGCCCACTCGGCGCAGTTGGGCGCCCAGATCCCTACCCGCTGGCCCTTGTCCACCCCGAGGGCGATGAGCGCGCGGGCGCAGCGGTCGACCTCGACCTGGAGCTGGCGATACGTATACCGGAGTCCCTGGTGGCGGGAGACGAGCGCCTCGTTGTCCGGAAACCGGGCCACCGTCTCGTCGAACATGTCGCCGATGGTGAGGCCGAGCAGGGGGACGTCGCTCGTGCCACTCGTGTAGCTCCAGGGGTTCGGCGCCATGGGATCTCCGTCGCCCGCGTGATCGGCCGGGGGTCGCCCGGCGCCCGCATCGTGCGACAAGCGCCGCCCCCAGGTCAACCGGGTATGGGTGTCAGCGCGATGGGTCCGCTCAGAGCCGCGGGAGCTTCCAGCGAAGCTGCTTGACCCGCAGCGTAGTCGAGGTCCGATTCCTTCACGCTCACCAACCAATCCACGTAGTTCGGGGCGGCCTCGGGGCCGCCCCGTGCTCAACCTTGCCCCGGCTGCTCAGGCGGCGACCTTCATGCGGCAGAAGCAGGAGGCCTTCACCGGCACCTCCGATCTTGCCAGCGCTAGGTCCAGGCGCTGCTTGATCAGGGCCGCCTCGACCGTCTCGCCGCGCCGGGCCAGGCATTCGTGCAGTCCGTGCAAGCTCCAGAGGTTGTCGGGATGCTGACAGGCTCGACTGAGCTTGCCGTCGAGACCGAGATCCGAGCGGTAGATCGCCTCGGCCTCGGCGACCCGGCCCTGCTCCAGCAACAGCGCGCCGAGTGCGTGCCGGGTCGGTTGCATCCAGCCCCACGGCTCGTCGTAGGGCAGCGCGTCGTCGAGCTCGACCGAGCGGCGCAGGTGGCCGAAGGCCACCTCGTAGTTGCCGCGCCGGTACTCGATCTCGCCGTTGAGCATCGCCTCGGCCACGCCGAGCAGGTCCTGGACGGTGTTGTTGTGCACCCGCCGGCTCTCCGGCACCCGGAGCTTCGCCTCCATGAATGCCGCTTTGGCCGCTTCTGCCTCGGCGATGTGGCCGAGCGCGGAATGCGCCACCGCCTGGGCGTAGAGCATCATCGCGGTCGTCGAGCAGTAGAGCTCCCGGTCACGGGGCAGCTCCTGCGCGATGATCTCGTGCCACTTGCCGAAGCGCACCAGCACGTGTTGCTTCATCGGCAGGTAGCCCTCGACGAAATCGGCCATGGGTGGCGAGGGGATGCGCAGGAGCT
>DASTFY010000175.1:0-15981 GCA_035719525.1 Acidimicrobiales bacterium | reverse complement strand
GATCGAAGCGTTCGAGGTCGTCCCGAGCCTCGTCGACGGTCAGGCGCAGCTCGGCGAGGAGCGGCTGCGTCTCGGCCCGAAGGTCATCGACCGTGCCCTGCAGCGCGCGCAAGGCGTCGAGCACCCGCACCAGGACGACCACCAGCGCGGCGAAGCCGAGCGCGCACAGGACCGTCCCGAGCACGATGGCCAGCTCTCCTGCGCTCACCGCGCCGACCGTACAGGCTGGCCCCGACCCGCCCCGCCACCGACAGCATCATCGTCCGTCGGGAAGGCCCGTCGCACCGTTCGGCGATCAGTCGGGGGCGGCGTCATCCCCCGGCGCCGAGGGACCGTCGCCATCGTCGGATGCCTCCTGGCCCGTGAGGTGGGCCTGGCGCCGGGCGATCTCGGCCTCGTAGCCGTGATCGCCGGGCTCGTAGTAGCGGCGGTCGGACAGCTCGACGGGCAGGTGGCGCTGTGGCACCCACCCGCGCGGGTCGTCGTGGGGGTACACGTAGTCGTTGCCGTGGCCGATCTTCGCGGCGCCCGCGTAGTGGCTGTCCCGCAGGTGGGGCGGCACCTCTCCCAGCCGCCCATCTCGCACGTCGCTGCGGGCGTTCCAGATTCCGAGGGCCGAGCGGTTGCTCTTCGGTGCGGTGGCGAGGTGCACCACGGCCTGGGCCAGGTTGAGCTGCGCCTCCGGCAGCCCCACGTGCTCCACCGCCTGCGCGGCGGCGACGGCCACGAGGAGCGCCATCGGGTCGGCCATGCCGACGTCCTCGCTGGCCAGGATCACCAGGCGACGGGCGATGAAGCGGGCATCCTCGCCCGCCTCCAGCATCCGAGCCAGCCAGTAGAGGCCGGCGTCGGGGTCGGATCCGCGCAGCGACTTGATGAACGCCGAGATCACGTCGTAGTGGTCGTCGCGCCCGTAGCGCAGCGCCGACACCCCGAGCGCGTCCGTCACCTCCTCGATCGTGACCACCGGAGGCGGACCCCGGCGCTCGACGGCCAACGCCACCGCCACCTCGAGGGAGGTGAGGACCTGCCGGCCGTCGCCGCCCGAACGGTCGACCAGCGGTTCGAGCGCGCCCGGCTCGGCCGTCGCCCCTTCTGCCGCCAGGCCACGATCGGCCAGGGTCCGCAGTGCCGCAGCGTCGAGCGGCTCGAGTCGGAACAACGTCGAGCGGCTCCGCAACGGGGGGTTGACCTCGAAGAAGGGGTTCTCCGTCGTGGCCCCGATCAGCGTGAGCAGGCCGCTCTCGACGCTCGGGAGCAGCGCGTCCTGTTGGGCCTTGTTGAACCGGTGGATCTCGTCCAGGAACAGGATCGTGCGCTGGTCCCGCTCCCCCAGGCGCTCACGCGCCCGCTCCATCACCTCGCGGACATCCTTGACGGAGGCCGACACGGCCGACAGCTGTTCGAAGGCCCGGCTGGTGGTGGCGGCTACGACCTGCGCCAGGGTCGTCTTCCCGGTCCCAGGTGGCCCCCAGAAGATGGCCGATGACAGACGGTCCGCCTCGACCAGCACTCGCAGCGGCTGGCCCGGTCCGACCAGGTGGTCCTGCCCGACGATCTCGTCCAGCGTGCGCGGTCGCAGCCGGGCGGCCAGCGGCGACTGCCGGCGCAGCCTGTCCTCCACCGCGGAGCTGAACAGATCGGTCAAACCGCAGCACCGTACCGTCAAGCGACCACGGACCGCGCGGACGGGCTGTGCCGCGGCGGCTTGGCACGGAATGGTCCTTCCCCTCGGCGCAGCGCAGGAGTACCGTGCGCGACCGTCAGCCGGAGGGGCGGCGGACAGGCGGGCGCCCGCCGCGCCCAGGAGATGTGCTGGAGGGATCCACATGCCCACACGGACCACACGAGCGGCGTTCGCCGGTGCACTTGTGCTCACCACCCTGGCCACAGCCGGGGTGACGACCGCTAGAGCCGCGCCCACCCAGGCTGTATCCGAGGAGTTCGTGGTTCTTTCGGCCGACGAGACCTCCGTCGCGGCGGCGCAAGCCGTCGTCGAGGCTGCCGGTGGCACCGTGAAGTCGGTGAACACCGATGTCGGGCTGCTGACGGTCGAGACCTCGAACGCCGGGTTCGCGGCGGCGGTGAGCGCCGACGCCGCGGTGGCCGGTGTGGCCCACAACCGGCCGATCGGCTTCGCCCCGTCGACCGGGCGGAAGGCCCGCTGGGAGGACGTCGAGAAGGCGACGGAAGACCGGGGCCGGGCCCAGCAGGGCGGTGACGACCCGGCGGACGACGGCGAAGGTGAGCCGCTCGCCGGCCGCCAGTGGGACATGCGGATGATCCACGCCACCGAGGACGGCTCGTACGCGGTCAACCCGGGCAACGCGGGCGTGACCGTGGGGATCATCGACACCGGTGTCGACGGCAGCCACCCGGACATCGCCCCCAACTTCAACAGCGACCTGAGCCGCAACTTCACCACCGACATCGAGGACGTTGACGGGCCATGCGCCGACGAGCCCGATGGCTCCTGCGAGGACCCCGCTGATGTCGACGAGAACGGGCACGGCACGCACGTGGCCGGCACCATCGGGTCACCCTTGAACGGGCTGGGCATCGGTGGTGTGGCCCCCAACGTGACCCTCGTCAACCTCCGAGCCGGCCAGGACTCTGGGTTCTTCTTCCTCGGCCCGACGGTCGATGCCTACACCTACGCCGGCAACAACGGGATCGACGTCGTCAACATGAGCTACTTCACGGATCCGTGGCTCTACAACTGCGCGGCGAACCCGGCCGACAGCCCCGAGCAGCAGGCCGAGCAGCGCACGATCATCGAGGCCTCACAGCGGGCCCTGCGCTTCGCCCGCCGCCACGGCGTCACCCTCGTCTCGGCGATCGGCAACGGACACACGGACCTGGGGAACCCCACGATCGACGTGATCAGCCCGGACTACCCGATCGGCACGGAGTACCCCCGCGAGATCGACAACTCCTGCTTGACCGTTCCGACCGAGTTGGACGGAGTCGTCAGCATCAGTGCCCTGGGCCCGAGCGGGAACAAGGCCGACTACTCGGACTACGGCATCGAGCAGACCGATTTCTCGGCCCCGGGCGGGTTCTTCCGTGACTTCTTCGGCACCGATCGGTTCATGACGGCCCGCAATATGATCCTGGCGCCGTATCCGTTGAACGTGGCCATGGTGGAGGGCCTGGTGGATCCGGTCAGTGGGCAGCCCGGCCCCGGCGGCTTCGTGATCGCCGACTGCACGGGCGCCACCATCGACACCTGCACCTATTGGCAGTACATCCAGGGGACCTCGATGGCGTCACCACACGCCGCTGGCGTCGCCGCCCTCGTGGTGAGCGCTCACGGAACTGAGGACGCCGTCCACGGCGGGCTCACGATGGCCCCAGGCGAGGTCGAGCGGGTCATGCGCAAGACCGCCACCGACACGCCCTGCCCGGCTGAGAACCCCGTCGACTACCTCGACGAGGGCCGGGACGACACCTACACGGCCTTCTGCGAGGGCCTGCCCTGGAAGAACGGTTTCTACGGCCACGGCATCGTCAACGCCTTGGGCGCCGTCAAGTAGGAGACAGACCTTGGAGGGTGCGTCCTGCCGTCAGCCCTTGGGCGGCAGGGTGCGCACCCCGAGCTCGGCCAGCTGCGCCCCGTCCACGGGGGTGGGGGCGCCCGTCATCGGATCCGTACCGGACTGCGGCTTGGGGAAGGCGATGACCTCGCGGATGTTGTCCTCCCCGGCGAGGATGGCGGCCAGGCGGTCGATCCCGAACGCGAACCCGCCGTGGGGTGGGGCACCGTAGCGGAAGGGGTTGAGGAAGAAGCCGAAGCGACGCTCGGCATCCTCGTCGCTGACGCCGAGGAGGTTGAAGATGCGCCGCTGCAGGTCCGGCTCGTGGATCCGGATCGAACCCGAGCCGAGCTCCCACCCGTTCAGCACCAGGTCGTAGGCACGGCTGCGGACCGACAACGGGTCGCTCTCCAGCTTGTCGATGTCGTCAGGGTGCACCCGGGTGAAGGGGTGGTGAGCGGGCTTGGGGCGGCCGGTCGCCTCATCGACGCCGACGAACAGCGGGAAGTCGACCACCCAGACGTAGCGGTACGGACCCTCCGAGACCGGCGGGCGGCCGAGGTCGTTGCGGAGCTGGCCCAGCACGTCGCAGGTCGTGGCCCAGTCGTCGGCCACGATCAGCAGCAGGTCCCCCGGTTCGGCCCCGAGCGCGGCCGAGAGCGCCGTCTGCTCTTGATCGGTGAGGAACTTCGTGACCGGTCCCTCCAGCGATCCCTCCTCCGCCACCTTCAGCCACACCAGGCCCTTGGCGCCGAGCTGCTTGGCCCTGTCGGTGAGCGCATCCAACCTGCTCCGCCCGAAGTCCTCTGCCCGCGCCGGGGCCCGCAGGCCCTTGATGGAGCCGGCCCCAGCGAAGGCCTTGAACTCCGTGGAGGCGAACAGCGCGGTCAGCTCCACCAGCTCCAGGCCGAAGCGCAGGTCCGGTTTGTCGACGCCGTAGCGGTCCATGGCCTCGTGCCAGGTGAGGTGGGGGATGGGCGCCGGCCGCTCACCCGTCACGGCCTCGGCCGCGTCGAGCACCGCCTCGCTGATGGCCGTCAGCACGTCGTTCTGGTCGACGAAGCTCATCTCGGCGTCGAGTTGCATGAACTCGTACTGGCGGTCGGCCCGCAGGTCCTCGTCCCGCAGGCACCGGGCGATCTGGTAGTAGCGGTCCACCCCGGCGACCATCAGCAGCTGCTTGAACAGCTGGGGCGACTGCGGTAGGGCGTAGAACGAGCCCGGCGATTGGCGCGACGGCACGAGGAACTCGCGTGCGCCTTCCGGGGTGGACGGCACCAGCATGGGCGTCTCCACCTCGACGAAGCCCTGCCGTTCCATGGCCGCCCTGATGGCCGAGTTGACGGTGGCCCGCACCCGCAGGTTGCGCTGCATGCGGTCCCGGCGCAGGTCGAGGTAGCGGTGGCGGAGGCGGACGATCTCTTCCACCTCGTCGGCCCGGGAGTCGAGCGGGAACGGCGGGGGCTCGGCCGTCGAGAGCACCTCGACCTCGCAGTCGCCCACCTCGATCTCACCCGTCGGCAGGTTGGGGTTGACGGTGCCCTCGGGGCGCAGCCGGACCGTGCCCCTGATCCGCAGCACGTACTCGTTGCGGACCTCGACCGCCTGGTTGATGACGCACTGGACGAGGCCGGTGTGGTCCCGGAGATCGATGAAGGCCAGGTGCTCGCCGTGCTCGCGCCGGCGGGCCACCCACCCGCAGAGCGTCACGTTGCGGCCGGCGTCCGCCGCCCGCAACGTCCCGCACTGGTCCGATCGCATGCTGGTGGGGATCGATGTCATTCCGGCAACCACGTCCTCATCGTCTCGATCAGCCCGGCACGGGCGACGGTCTGCTGGGGCCGATCGTCACGCAGGGCGCGCAGGGTGACGACGCCGGCGGCCACCTCATCGGGCCCCACGATCACCGCGACGTCGGCGCCCGAGCGGTCGGCCGCCTTCATCTGGCTCTTCATGCTGCGCTGATCGAACGAGCGGTCGGCGCTGATGCCGGCGGCGCGCAGGTCGGCCGCGATGGCCAGGGCTTCCTGGCCGCCGCTGGTGTCGACCACGTACACGCGGACCCGCTGCGTCGGGACCGGCCACACCCCCTCGGCGTCGCACGCCAGGAGGATCCGTTCGATGCCGGCTCCAAAGCCGACTCCCCCGGTCCCGGCCGGGCCACCGACGGCTTCGACCAAACCGTTGTAGCGCCCTCCGCCGCCCAGGGCGTTCTGCGCCGCGTCGAGCGCTTGGGAGGGGAACTCGAAGAGGGTGTGGTTGTAGTAGTCGAGCCCGCGCACCAGGCGAGGGTTGATCTCGAAGGCGATGCCGAGGACCTTCAGGCCCTCCTGCACGCGGTCCAAACGCGTCTCCGCCTCCGGGGTGAGGAACTCGAGCACCTGTGGCGCAGCTTCCACGACGGGCTGGTCCTCGGGCCGGCGGGAGTCGAGCACCCGCAGCGGGTTCAGGGCCAGCGTCTCGCGGCTCTGCTCGGACAGGTCGGCTCGGTGCCCGGTCAGGAAGCCCGTCAGCGCCGCCAGGTAGGCCGCCCGGGTGGCGTCATCGCCCAAGGAGTTGACGACCAGGGAGCACTCGGTCAGGCCGAGGGCGCGGAGGAAGCCGTCGAGCAGCGCCATGACTTCGACGTCGGCGTCGGGGTCGTCGGTGCCCACGATCTCGGCGTCGACCTGGAAGTGCTGCCGGTAGCGGGCGGCCTGCGGAGCCTCGTAGCGGAAGTTGGGCCCCACCGTCCATGCCTTCCAGGGCACCGGTGGACGGTGCTCGGCAAAGGCCCGCATCAGGCCCGCGGTGATCTCCGGTCGGAGGGCGACGCGCCGGCCGCCCTTGTCCTCGAAGTCGTACATCTCCTTGCGCACGATGTCCGTCGACTCACCGACCCGCAGGAAGACCTCGAGGTGCTCGATCAGGGGCGTCACGACGAGTCCGAACCCCGCCCGCTCGGCGTGCGTGGCGAACGTGGCGATCAACCTGGCCCAACGCTGCGACTCGGGGGCCAGGACGTCGGCCATGCCGCGCGGGGCCTGGAACTCGGGCACGGCGGGCCAGGCTAGTTGGTCGGCCCTTCCGGGCCTCAGTGGTTCCTGCCGGCGCGGTCGAGCGCAGACCCTCAGGCGCTCATGCGGGACCTCGTCGTCCTCGTGGTGCGGCGGCGGCCCGAGCTCTTGCGGCTCTTCGCCGACTCGACGCTGGCGGCCAGCGCCTCCATCAGGTCGACCACCTTGGCCGGTCGTTCCTCCGGCTCCGTCTCGACCGTCAGGTCCTTGCCAGAGCCCTTGTTCTTGATGCGCTGGCGGAGCTCCTCGGTATAGGTGTCGTGGTACTGGCGGGGGTCCCACTCACCGGCCAGCGAATCGACGAGCTGGGTGGCCATGCGCAGCGACTTCGCCTCCGGCTGGGACCGCCGCGACGGCAGGCCGTCCACCTCCTTGCGGGGCACCACTTCGTCGGCGAAGCGCATGGTGGACATCGCCAGCACGCCGTCGAGCGGACGGATGGCGGCCAGGTATTGCTTGTTCCGCATCACCACCGTGCCGATCGCCGCCCGCTGACGGTCCTCCATCGCCGCCAGGAGCAGGTGGTAGGCCTTGGTGCCGGTGCCGTCCCCGGGCGCCAACCAGTACGTGCGCTCGTAGTAGATCGGGTCGATCTCGGCCAGCTCGACGAAGTCAGTGACCTCGACCGCCTTGGTCGACTCCGGTCGAAGCTCGGCCAGCTCCTTCTTGTCGAAGGTGACGTAGCGGCCCTTGCGGACCTCGAATCCCATCTCGATGTCCTCGGCCTCCACCTCGTCGCCCGTCTTCTCGGAGACCTTGCGGTTGCGGATCCGCGCCCCGCTCTCCTTGTCGATCTGGTGGAAGTGCACGTCGTGATCGCGCACGGCGGTGTAAGCCTTCACGGGGACGTTCACCAAGCCGAAGGAGATCGAACCGGTCCACACGGGTCTGGCCATGCGGCGCGGATACCCGGACGACCCCGACCTCAACCCCCGCGATGGGGTCGAGGGAACAAAGCCTGGAGTTGGAGCGTCGATACCTCTGTGAAAACGCAAGCCTCAGTCTTGACCGTGATGACGGTGGCGGTTCTCGGCGCGGGTTGCGGCAGCGACGAAGCGCCGGTGGCCGGTACGGACTCAGCCGGCACCGTCGTGGTGACAGAACCCTCAACGACCCCGCCCGCACCCATCACGACGTACCGCCCGCCGGATGATCCTTCGCCGACAGCCGACGCTCCTTCGCCGACTATCGACCTGGAGCCCTCGGCGACGCCGGGTGCGATCGACAACTTCCCTGTCCTCGATCCATCGGATTTCCCCGCCTCGGAACCGGAGATCGACGTCGTCGGCGGGTGGCAGCAGAGAGTCGGCGACGGCGGCTGGACGGGCATCATCGGCGCTCCATCCTCGGCGCCCGGCGGTGCCGCTACCTCGTTGACCCAGGTCCAGGCGATGCCGGCCAGCTCGACCTACAACTCGCAGTCGATTCCCGGTCGACGCGAGGGCGTGCGAGAGAGCACGCAGGACGGCATCTCCTCGCTCTACTGGGTGGTCGACGAGACCCGCTTCGTCACCATGGGACCTGACATCGAGCTGCTGTACGACCTCATCGATCGGATTCGCGCCATCGAGCCGACCACTGATCGAGGCGGCTATGAGTTCGTCGGCGGTCTCCCCACCGGCATCGTGGAGCTCGATCCGCCTCGACCGCTGACCGGGGGCTGGTTCCCGGGGATCAGCGACAGCGCCGAAAGCGCTCGGCTGTCGCTGTACATGGACGACCAGTCACCGCTACAAGCCATGGTGCAAGGAGGCGGCGATGTGCGCCCCGTGACGATCAACGGTCACCCGGGCTACATCAGCACCCGCAACGGAACCGTGGTCAGCCTGGCCTTCGCGGTCGCGGCGGACGAGACCGTTCTCATCTCCTACAGCCCCTACCCCGAGGAGGAGTTGATCGCCATCGCCGAGCGGATCGAATTCACCGATGAAGCCACCTGGCGTGAGCGCTACGGCGTCACCTGGGGAGCCGGCCAAGGCGACCCTCCGTCCGTCACGAACCCCTGATCTCGCACCATCACTGGCCGGCGCGGTCAAGAGCGAGGCGGCGCAGCGCGCGTTCGACTTCAGGTACCTGTGGTCGGATTCGGTCGAAGTCCTGACCTGAAAGCGAAAGAAGCCGCATCGGCGTACGCGCGATGACCGTGGCCGCCCGCTGTCCGGTCAGGAGGAGTCCGATCTCGCCGAACGTGTCGCCAGGGCCCAGAGCCGTGATCGCGTCACCAGCGTCGTTCACGACATCGGCCTGTCCCGCTTCAATGAGGTAGATAGCAGTTCCGTAGTCGTCGGCTCTGACAACTGTGGCACCCGCCTCGACCTCGAGCTCTCTCATCTCGCCCGCGAACTCGTTGAGCTCCTCGGTAGGGAGGTTGGCGAAGGCCGGAAATGCCGCGATCCGGTTCGTATCCATGACCACGGATCGTGCCACAAACTCACCCTCCGCCCCTCCCAGGCACGATGCGATACGCGTCGTAGACGGCGTCGATGTTCTTGATGGTGCGCAGGACGGCGTCCAGGTGGCCGGGGTCGGCCATCTCGAACTCGAAGCGCATGCGGGCCACGCGGTCGGAGCCGGTGTGGGTCGAGCAGGCGACGATGTTGACGTGCTGCTCGGACAGGGCGTTCGACACGTCTCGTAGCAGCCGGGAGCGATCCAGCGCCTTGACCTCGACCGACGCCCGGAACAACGCGCCGTTGGTGTCTCCGTCCCACTCCACTTCGATCAGGCGGGCCGACTGGTCAGCCATCAGCGCCACGGCGTTGGCACAGTCGGCCCGGTGCACGCTCACGCCCCGGCCCCTGGTGACGAAGCCCATGATCTCGTCGC
The DNA here is from genome assembly GCA_035719525.1 of Acidimicrobiales bacterium. Lineage (GTDB taxonomy): Bacteria > Actinomycetota > Acidimicrobiia > Acidimicrobiales > Ilumatobacteraceae > DASTFY01. The sequence goes on along the minus strand of DASTFY010000175.1, from coordinate 6,563 downwards.
CGGGCACCGGGGTGCAGCAACGAGAGAGCCGAACGAGAAGGTCGTCGAGCCCTTCGACGTGGATGCCGACGTTGCCGCCACCCTTGCGCATGCGCGAAGGAGCACGAACGCTGGACGGGAGGACCTCGTCATCCTCGCCTTTGTGCAGCGCGCGGGAGATGCGCTGGGCGATCGACTTCCCCGACACCTGGTGCTCGCCGACGGCCCGCAGCATGGCGTCGACGTCGGCATAGTTGAGGTGCTGTGCTTCCCGGGACACCGAGTCCCCGGCGAGGATCTTTTGCACCGGCAGACCCTCCCGCCGCAGGGCGGCGGTCAGCTCCTCCCGGCCGGCTTCGAGCGCATCCTCGCGGCGCTCCTTCGAGAACCATTGGCGGATCTTGTTGCGGGCCCGAGGGCTCTGGACGATCTTGAGCCAGTCCCGGCTCGGACCGGCGCGGTCGACCTTGGAGGTGAAGATCTCGCAGGTGTCGCCCGATTGCATCGTGTGGTCGAGCGGGACCAGCCGCCCGTTGACTCGGGCGCCGATGCAGGCGTGGCCGACCTCGGTGTGCACGGCGTAGGCGAAGTCGATGGGGGTGGACCCGACCGGCAGGGTGATCACCCGCCCCTTCGGGGTGAAGACGAACACCTCGTCGTGCTCGAGGTCGGTCTTCAGGTTCTCCATGAACTGGTCGGGGTCGTTGGTGTCGGCCTGCCAGTCCATGATGCGATTGAGCCAGGCGAGGTCGTCCGAGGGCGATCCCTCCTTGTAGGCCCAGTGCGCCGCCACCCCCATCTCGGCGCGGTGGTGCATCTCTTGGGTGCGGATCTGTACTTCCAGCGGCTTGCCTCCCGGGCCGATCACCGTCGTGTGCAGCGACTGGTAGAGGTTGAACTTGGGCATGGCGATGTAGTCCTTGAAGCGACCCAGCACGGGCTTCCACGACCCGTGGATGCACCCCAGCGCGGCGTAGCAGTCCTTCACCGACTCGACGATGACCCGGATGCCCACCAGGTCGAAGATGTCGTCGAACTCCTTGCCCCGCAGGACCATCTTCTCGTAGATGCTCCACAGGTGCTTGCCTCGGCCGGTGACGTCGGCGTCGATCTTCAGCTCAGCCAACCTTCCCCGTACCTCGGCCACCACCTCGGCGACGTAGTGGTCCTGCTCGGGGGTGCGCAGTGCGACGAGGCTGTCGATCTCGGCGTAGCGCTTGGGGTGGAGGGCGGCGAAGGACAGGTCCTCGAGCTGCTGCTTGATCTCCTGCATGCCCAGGCGGTGGGCCAGCGGCGCGTAGATGTCGAGCGTCTCCTGGGCCTGACGCACCTGCTTCTCAGGCTCCATGGCGGCGATGGTCCGCAGGTTGTGGAGACGGTCAGCCAGCTTGATGATGAGGACCCGCAGGTCCTTCGCCATCGCCACCAGCATCTTGCGCATGGTGGCGGCCTGCTGCTCCTCTCGGGAGTCGAAGCGGATGCGCTCCAGCTTCGTGACGCCATCGACGATCTGGGCCACCTCCGAGCCGAACTGCTGCTCGATCTCCGCCGTGGTGATCTCCGTGTCCTCGACGGCGTCGTGGAGCAGCGCGGCGGCGACGGTGGTGTCATCGAGCCCGATGTCGGCCACCACCTTGGCCACGGAGAGCGGATGGTTGATGTACTTCTCGCCGCTCTTGCGGTACTGGTGGCCGTGCGCCTCCGCGGCGACCTCGTAGGCCCGAACGATGGTGCCGATGGAAGCCTTCGGGTGGCGCTGCTTGAAGGCGTCGACGACGGGGGCGATCTCCTCCGAGGGGATCGGGGCGTGGCGCCGCCAGGGCAGGACCCGGTCGACGGTCGCCATTCCCTGCCTCGACCTACCCGTACACGAGGAGGCTCTCCACCTCGTAGCCCTTGAGGTTGTCCCGGCCGGACAGCGGCTCCAGCTCGATGGCGAAGCCGAGCCCGGCGACTTCCGCCCCCAGGCCCTCGACCAGGCGCACGGCCGCCGCCGCCGTACCGCCGGTGGCCAGGACATCGTCCACGATCAGCACCCGCTCCCCCGGCAGCACGGCGTCCCGATGGACCTCCAGCTTGTCGGTGCCGTACTCCAACATGTACTCCTCGCGAGCGACTGCCCACGGCAGCTTCCCGGCCTTGCGGACCGGGACGAACGACGCGCCCCGTCGGTAGGCCACGGGTGCCGCCAGGATGAAGCCGCGCGCCTCGATGCCGATCACGCGGTCGACCTCCACCCCGGAGAACCGGTCGGCGATGGCGTCCACGGCGAAGCGGAAGGCATCCGGATCGCCGAGAAGGGGCGTGATGTCACGGAACGTGACCCCGGCGCGCGGATAGTCCGAGATGTCCCGAACATGGTCCTTGAGCCAGGTCGCGTCGGCCGCCATGGATGGAGGATACCGCCACCGCACCGCTGCCCCTGGCCCCGACGCCAGACGCCAGACGCCCCGAGCCCGGTGCGTCAGCGAGGCCGGCGCACCGCGCCCGGGTGCTGGCCTGTAGACCGGGCTCCCCGGCACGCTTGTGTCGGAGATTTCCGCGCTGAACGCGGAGATCGTCGACACAAACGCTTCAACGGCACCGCCAGACGCCGAATTGCCGGCGCGGTCTGGGCCCGGTGCGTCCGGCTCCGCCGGCGCACCGCAACCCAACTTGACGCATTGCCGAGCGAAGCGAGTAGGAGCCGGCCAAAGCGAAGCGGAGGCCGGCGACGAAGACACAGCACCGCAACGACGCCGGAGGCATTGCCGAGCGAAGCGAGTAGGAGCCGATCGAAGCGCAGCGGAGAGCGGCGACGAAGACTCAGCGGCGGCGCTTCTTGCGCGGTCGCGGCGCGTGGGTCAGCGTGGCCGGCCGCACCGAGGTTCCGGCGGCGGCGGGCCGCTCGGTGCCCCGGGCGTCATCGTCGGCCGTCACGGCCGGTGTCGCGTCCAGCGCCTTGCTGGTGCTGGCGGCCGAGCGGGCCGCGGGCGGCGCCGCGGTGGTCCGGGAGCGGGCACGGGACCGGTAGCGATCCTCCCGCCCCTTGAGCATGGCCAGGATCGGAGTGGCGATGAAGATGGACGAGTACGAGCCGGCCAGGAGGCCGATCAGCAGCGCCAGCGCGAAGTCCTGCAGTGCGATCGCGCCGAGGAGGTACACGCCCACGAACAGGAGCGAGATCACCGGCAGCACCGCGGCGAGGCTGGTGTTGATCGAGCGCATCAGCACCTGGTTCATCGACAGGTTCACGATCTCGGCGTACGACGCTCGGGTTGTGACCATGCGCCTGGCGTTCTCGTGCACCTTGTCGAACACCACGATCGTGTCGTACAGCGAGAAGCCGAGGATCGTGAGGAACGCGATCACGGTGGCCGGGGTGACCTCGAACCCGAAGATCGAGTAGATGCCGACGCTGATGAACACGTCGTGGAACACGGCGAGCAGTGACGCGATCGCCATCTTCCACTCGAAGCGGATCGAGATGTAGATGGTGATGAGCACGAAGAACACGATCAGCGCCCGGATGGCCTTGCGGGTGATCTGCTCACCCCAGGTGGGGCTCACGACGTTGACGCTCACGTCCTCGACCTCGACCCCGGCCGCAGTGGCGAAGTCCTCCTTCACCGCGGCGCGGATGTCATCGGGCTGGTCGCCGACCTGCACCCGGAGGCGCTCCCCGCTCGCTCCCGACAGGGTCTGGATCTTGGCGTCGGCGGCGTCGATGCCGTTGTCCTCCAGCACGGTGCGGGCGTCCTCGGCCGTCTGCCCATTGGCCTCGAACTCCCAGGCCACCCCTCCCTCGAAGTCGATGCCGAGGTTGAGGCCGTTGAAGATCAATGACAGGGCGCTGAGGACGATCAGGGCGCCGGAAATGAGGAAGCCGACGCGCCGGCGCCCGACGAAGTCGAACTGGGTCTCGCCGTGGTAGAGCCGGTGCCAGAGGCTGTGCTTGTCCGGCGTGGAGGCCGGCGTGGCCGTGGGCTGCTCGACCGCGGTCACGCCGTGCTCCCGACCAGCAATGCCTCGCCGGTCCGCACCCCGAGCACCTCGTTGCCGCGGAAGAGCCGTCCCTGCGAGAGCAGGATGGCTGCGGGCCGGGTGAAGAAGTAGGTGACGATGAGGTCGAGGATGGTCGACAGACCGAGGAAGAAGGCGAAGCCCCGCACCGAACCGACCGAGAGGTACCACAGCACGCCGGCACCGATCAGGGACACCACGTCGGCGGCCACGATGGTCCGCCAGGCGCTCTTGAACCCGCGGGGCGTCGACGCCCGCAGCGACTTGCCCGAGCGGACCTCGTCCTTCAACCGCTCCAGGAACACGACGTAGGAGTCGACGGTCACGCCGATCGACACGATGATGCCGGTGACCCCGGCCAGGGTCAGCGACAGCCCGGAGGTCTTCGAGAGGATGGAGATGGTCGTCCAGAGCAGGCAGCCACTGAGGAACAGCCCGAACACGACCAGCACGGCCAGCTTCCGGTAGTAGAGGATCATCAGCAGCAACACGAGGATGACGCCGACAAAGCCGGCGATCAGGCCGGCCCGCAGCGAGTCCTTCCCGAGCGTGGCCGAAACGGTCTGGGCCGCCTGTGGCTTCAGCTCGACCGGGACACCGCCGTACTTGAGCACACGGGCCAGGTCCTTGGCCTCGGTCTTGCCGAACCCGCTGCCACCACCGGAGACCTGCACGCTGGTGTCGGAGAAGAACGGCGTCTGCGGCACAGGAGCGGCGATGACCGTCCCGTCCAGGACGATGGCCATGCCGCCGGTGGGGCAGTCGGCCTCCTGGTTGAAGCACTTGGCCGACCAGGTGTTCCAGGCCCCCAGGCCCTTCTCGCCCTCCTTCAGTTCCAGGTCCACCACCCACTCACCGTTGATCACGGTCGCCTCGGAAGTGGAGATGGCGTCCTCACCCAGGGCGAAGGCGGGGCCGAGGGTGTACAGCACGGTGCCGTCCCGGCCGGGCAGGACCACGACAGCCTCGGGAGTGTCCTCGGTGCGCGGGGTGATCTGCGCTTGGACCTCGGGAGCCAGCGTCGTGGTCGTGGACCCACCGGCCGCCGCGGTAGTGGACGTCGCGGCCACCGAGGTGCTCGCCTCGACCGTCGAGGTCGGGGGCGTGCTGGTGGACGCCGGCACGGTGGTCGTGCTGGCGGCCGCGACGGCCTCCTCCGACAGGGTCTCGGCCTGCACGGGGCGGAACAGCACCTTGCCGGTCTGGCCCACGAGCGCGATGGCTCGGTCCTGGTCCTTGATGCCGGGGAGGTTGACGACCACCGTGTTGCCCTGACGGATGATCTCCGGCTCGGCGACGCCCAGGCTGTCGATGCGGTTGCGGAGGATGTCGGTGACGACGGTCAGCGACTCGTCGTCCGCCTCGCCCACCGGCTGCAGCGTGACCGACGCACCGCCCTGGAGATCGAGCCCGAGCTGCGGTGTGGTGTCGGTGACGAAGGTGGCGACCACCCCCCCGATCGCCACCGTGACGATGGCGACGAGGGAGATGATGAGGCTGCGCCGCTTCATCCCTCGGAGGACGGGGCGTCCTGCTCCCCTTTGGGCGTGCCCTGGTCCGACGGCGCCGCGCCGTTCTCGTCGCCGGGCCGCTCCGTCGACGCGCTGTCCTTGTCGGTCTCCACCGGCGGAATCCGGCGGGCGACCGCCTGGCGGGCGATGCGGATGTCGACGCCCTCGGCGATCTCGAGCCAGATGACCTCGCCCTCGATGGCGGTCACGAAGCCGTAGAGGCCAGAGGTGGTCATGACCTCGTCGCCCTCCTCCACGGCGCTGGCCAGCGCCTTCTGCTCCTGCATGCGCCGCCGCTGCGGCCGGATGAGGAGGAAGTACATCGCCACCGCGATCAGGGCGAAGGGCGCGAGGCCGACAAGCGGGTTGTTGCCGGAGCCCGAGGATTCTTGGGCCAGCAGGGTCAGGAGCATGGAGTCACCGTCTGGGGAGGAAGCGAGTGCGACGGGAAAGGCTAGCGGTGCGGTAGGGGTGGCACCGAGTCACCCCCAGGCAGCCACCACCTCCCGGCGGAGCGACTCGAGCCGTCCGGCGGCGATCGCGGTCCGCAGCCGGTCCATGAGCGCGAACGTCCAGGCGAGGTTGTGCCAGGACAACAGACGGGCCGCCGTCGGTTCGCCGACCTGGAACAGGTGCCGCAGATACCCCCGCGAGTACCGGGCGCACGTCCGGCAGCCACACGCTGGATCGATGGGAAGGTCACTGCGGGCGTGGCCGGCGTTCTTCACCTGCAGCCGCCCCGTTGTGGTCAGGGCGACGCCGTGGCGGCCGAGACGGGTCTGCATCACGCAGTCGAACTGGTCGACACCGAGGGCCACGGCCTCGACCAGGGACACCGGGTCGCCGACCCCCATCAGGTACCGCGGGCGGTCCTCGGGAAGGTGGGCCAGGGCCGCCGCCAGGGCAGGCAGCATCTCGGGGCGCGTCTCGCCCACCGACAGCCCTCCGACCCCATAGCCGTCGAAGTCGAGCTCGACCGTGCGCTTCGCGCTCTCGACCCGCAGGACCGCATCCGTGCCACCCTGGACGATGCCGAACAGGGCCTGATCCCCGCGGCGGTGGGCGAGCCTC
>DASTFY010000174.1:0-4059 GCA_035719525.1 Acidimicrobiales bacterium | reverse complement strand
CAAGCACGGCGATGACGACACCCACGACCTGAACGGCCAACCCCACCAAGATCAACGCAGTGCCCACCGGACCCGGAGGCTACGGCAGACTGCAGGACGTCGCCCCAGGTAGCGGTAGCTTCCGGACGACCCGTAGGTCTACCGGCCGGTCTAGGGGGGCAACGCCCCCGCACCCCCATGGGCGCGATCGGCGCCGACGCGCCTGAGACTGCGAGACTTGCCATGTGACCATTCGAGTGGCGATTGCTGGGTCGTCGGGGTCGATCGGGACCCAGACGCTCGAGGTCATCCGGGCCGAACCTGACCGCTACCAGGTGGTCGGCCTCGGCGTCGGTGCTTCCGCCGCCAACCTCATCGCCCAGGCCCTCGAGCTTCGCCCCAAGATGGTCGCCGTCACCGATCCCGCGGCGCGGGCGGAGGTGGCCGACGCGCTCCCCTTCGCCCAGGTCGTGGGCGATCTGGCCGAGCTGGTCGACGACGCCGACGTCGTGGTCAACGGTGTGGTCGGCTTCGCGGGGCTGCCGGTCACCTTGGCCACACTCGCCGCCGGGAAGCGGCTGGCGCTGGCCAACAAGGAGAGCCTCATCGCCGCCGGTCCCGTGGTTCAGCCGTTGCGGGCCACGCCCGGCGCGGAGCTGATACCCGTCGACTCCGAGCACTGCGCCGTGCACCAGTGCCTGCGCGCGTCCAACGCTGTGGTGCGGGAGCTGGACCGGATCATCCTCACTGCCAGTGGCGGGCCGTTCCGGGGCCGGAGCGCGAGCGAACTGGCATCGGTCACGCGGGACGAGGCATTGGCCCATCCGACGTGGAGCATGGGTCCGAAGATCACCGTGGATTCCTCGACACTCATGAACAAGGGCCTCGAGGTGATCGAGGCGCACGAGCTGTTCGGGGTCCCCTACGAACGCATCGAGGTCGTCGTCCACCCGCAGTCGATCGTGCACTCGATGGTCGAATTCACCGATGGCGCCACCATCGCCCAGCTCTCGCTCCCCGACATGCGGCTGCCCATCGGCTATGCGCTGGCCTACCCGGACAGGATCGGCACCGCCTTCGGACGCATCGACTGGACCGCGCTGCGCCGCCTCGACTTCGAGCCGCCCGACCGGGCGACGTTCCGTGGTCTCGACCTGGCCTACGCCGCGGGGCGCGCAGGTGGGACCGCGCCGGCCTGGCTCAACGCGGCCAACGAGATCGCCGTCGACGCGTTCCTCGACGGGGAGATCGGCTGGTCGTCCATCGCTGACGTTTCGGATGCGGTCCTGGCCCGGCATGATGGGGCGATGGCCGATTCTGTCGATGCTGTGATCGCCGCCGATCGGCGGGCGAGGGCAGAGGCGCAGTCGGTGGTCGAGGGGATGCGGCGGTGACGATCGGGACGCTGGTCCGGGGCGACACGGCGGCGGAGCCCGGCCTGAGCCGGGGCCAGTCCGTCGTCCGGTTGTCCATCGCGGCCGGGCTCCTGCTCTTCCTCGGTCTCACCACGTCCTGGGGCGTGGTCTTCTTCGTCGTGGCGCTGCTGGTGTCGATCGTGCTCCACGAGCTCGGCCACTACCTCGGCGCCCGGTGGGGCGGGATGAAGGTGACCGAGTACTTCATCGGCTTCGGACCGCGCATCTGGAGCACCCGGCGCGGCGAGACCGAGTACGGGTTCAAGGCCATCCCCCTCGGCGCCTACGTGAAGGTGCCGGGCATGACCAATCTGGAGGAGGTCCCTCCGGAGGTCGAGCCTCGGACGTACCGGGCACAGTCCTACGGCCGCCGGGTGCGAATGGTGTTCGCCGGTCCAGGCATGAACCTGCTGGTGGCGCTGCTCCTGTTCATCGGCTTCTACGCCATGCACGACGAGCGCATCATCAGCGATCCGCGCTGGCCGGTCATCGACACACCCGGCGCGTCCTCGCCGGCGGAGATCGCCGGCTTGCAGGCCGGTGACCGGTTGCTGCTGCTCGATGGGCAGGACATCACGGACTTCGACACGTTCCGCCAGACCGTCCGCGAGCTGCCGGGCGCGACTGTGCCCCTCACGATCGAGCGGGGCGGTGAGTCCCTCGAGCTCGCCGTCACGCTGGGGGACCGGAACCCTGGCACTGGTGAGGCCGGCATCGGTTTCCTCGGCGTCTCACCTGCCGTTGACGTGTCCTACGTGGAGCGGAACCCACCCGAGGCCGTGCAACGCGCCTTCACGGAGTTCGGGCGGCAGGTCGGTGGAACCGTCGTGGGGATCGGCAAGATCTTCAGTCCTTCCGGGCTCAACAAGCTCTGGGAGACGGTGAGCGGCGAGCGTGCGGATGACCCGACCCAGCGGGCCAGCTCCATCGTGGGCATCGTCCGGGAAGGCGGGCGAGCCGCGGAAACCGGGTGGATCTACTTCCTCGGGCTGGTCGGCGCCGTCAACCTCGCGCTCGGGCTGTTCAACCTGCTCCCGCTGCTCCCGCTCGACGGCGGGCACCTCGTGATCGCCACCTACGAGCGGCTGCGCTCCCGGAACGGTCGGGTCTACCGGGTGGACATGGCCAAGGTCATGCCGATCTTCGTCATCCCCTTGATCATCTTGCTCACCGTGGTCATGGGCGCCTTCTGGCTCGACATCACCGGCGCCTGATGGCCGTGGAACGGCGCCTGACCCGCCAGATCATGGTGGGGAAGGTCCCGGTCGGCGGTGACGCTCCGATCAGCGTGCAGTCGATGACCATCACCAAGACGGCGGACGTCGAGGGGACTCTGCAGCAGATCTACGCATTGGCTGCGGCCGGCTGCGACATCGTCCGATGCACCTGCAACGAGGCCGAGGCGGCCGAGGGTCTGGCCCAGATCGTCCCCCGGTCTCCGGTGCCGATCGTGGCCGACATCCACCACCAGTACCGGATGGCCCTCGCCGCCCTTGAGGCCGGCGTGCACGGCCTGCGGCTGAACCCGGGCAACATCCGCCGCGCCGAGCACATCAAGGCGGTGGCCACTGAGGCCAGGGATCGAGGCGTCTCGATCCGCATCGGGGTCAACGGCGGCTCGCTCGACGACCGCCTCTATCAGAAGCACGGCGGCATCACGCCCGAGGCCATGGTCGAGTCGGCTCTGCTCGAGCTGGCCTACTTCCAGGAGGTCGACTTCGACCTGGTCAAGATCTCCGTTAAGGCGTCCAGCGTCCCGTTGATGGTCGAGGCGTACCGCCAACTCTCCGACGTCACCGACCACCCGCTGCACCTCGGTGTCACCGAGGCCGGGCCGCCGCCCGCAGGCCTGGTCAAGGCCACGGCCGGCATCGCCACGCTGCTCTTGGAGGGCATCGGCGACACCATCCGCTACTCGCTCACCGCCGACCCCGTGGAGGAGGCGAAGGCTGGACGGCAGCTCCTGGAGGCGCTCGGGCTGCGGGAGCGCAAGAACGTCGACCTCATCGCCTGCCCGAGTTGCGGCCGCGCCGAGGTGGACGTGATCGAGGTGGCCAACCGGGCCATGGAGGCCTTCGGCGACCGCCAGCTCCCGCTGCAAGTGGCGGTGATGGGCTGCGTCGTAAACGGGCCGGGCGAGGCCCGCGAGGCGGACCTGGGCATCGCCGCCGGGAACAAGCGCGGCCACCTGTTCGTCAAGGGCCGCAACGTCGCCGTCGTGCCCGAGGCCGAGATGGTCGATGCGCTGGTGGAGTGGGCCGAGTTCATCAACGAGCACGGCGTCGAGGCGGCGATCGCCCGCGCGGACACCAGCATCGCCGAGCGGGAGGCGCAACGGGATCGGGCCGCGCTCCTGGCCAGCCAGGGCGACGACGCCAACCGATCGGCTGAGCGCATCGTGGAGATCCGCCGGACCGTCAGCCAGGGGTAGCACTACCCTTTGGGGGCCTATGGCGAAGCCGAGCGTTCTCACTCCCCAGGCCGAGGACTTCCCCCGCTGGTACCAGGACGTGGTGGCGAAGGCGGCGCTGGCCGACAACGGGCCGGTGCGGGGCACCATGGTCATCCTCCCCTACGGCTACGCGCTGTGGGAGCGGATGCAAGCGGAGGTCGACGCCCGCATCAAGCGTGCCGGCGCCAAGAACTGCTACTTCCCGCTGTTCAT
>DASTFY010000173.1:0-3796 GCA_035719525.1 Acidimicrobiales bacterium | reverse complement strand
GGTGTCGGCGCCCCCCTCCCCCGGTGTGAGCCCAGCGGTGAGCGCGCCCCGCACGTTCCCCCGGCGCAGCACCGGCAACACCGTGGCCGACAGGGCGGCGCCGAGCACGACCTGGAGCGCTTGGAGAGTCCAGCTCTCTGGCTCGGCCAGGTTGGCCCGGCCGACGACCACCACCACCGGCCCGGTACCCAGCTGCTCGGCCACGTCCGGTTCGGCCAGCACGTCCCGGGCCACGCCGGCCTGGCCTCCGGGCTCGTAGCGGACCGACCGCCAGGCGTAGCGCGACAGACCGGTGTCCTTCGGGCTGATCTCGAGCAGGCGGGACCTCCGCTTCTCGGCTGCGTCCCGCAGCCGCAGGTAGAGGACGGGCAGCTCCTCCTTGAGGTCGGGACCGAGCAGGACGACGGTGGCGGCGCGGCAGGCGTCATCGATGGTGGCGGCGGGCAAGCCGAACACCGCCGGGTCCAGGCCGTCGCCGAGCTGGGCGTCGACGTTGGCGGTGCCGATGACCTCCCGAGCCAGGCGGGCCCAGGCAAACGCGTCTTCGTTGGTGAGCCGCGCGCCCCCGATCACCGCGACCGAGCCCGGCCCACCGGTGTCGATGGCGGCGCGGAGCGCTCCCGCAGCCGCGTCGATGGCGGCGCCCCATGTGACCGGGACCAACTCCTCGCCTTGGCGCGCCAGCGGAGTGGTCAGCCGATCCGGCGAGGAGATGGCCTCGAAGCCGAACCGACCCTTGTCGCACAGCCAGCCCCAGTTCACCGGGTCGCTGTCGACACCCTGGTAGCGCAACAGCTGGTTCTGGCTCGATTGGACCGTGATGCGGCACCCGACCGAGCAGGTGGTGCAGGTGCTCTCGGTCTGCTCCAGGTCCCACGGCCGGGCCTTGAACCGGTAGGGCTTGGCCGTCAGCGCGCCAACCGGGCAGATCTGCACGGTGTTCCCGCTGAAGTAGGAGGCGAAGGGATCGTCGGGGAACGTCAGGACCTGGGTGTTGTTGCCCCGGTGGGTGAAGGTGATCAGTGGGTCGCCGGCGACCTCGGTGGCGAAGCGGGTGCAACGGTCACACAGGATGCAGCGCTCGCGGTCCAGGTACACGAGGGAGCTGATGGGAATCGGCTTCTCGTAGTGCCGCTTCTCCTCGATGAAGCGGGTCTCGCCCGGGCCGTGGCTGAAGGCCTGGTCCTGGAGCGGGCACTCGCCTCCCTTGTCGCACACCGGGCAGTCGAGGGGGTGGTTGGCGAGCAGGAACTCGAGGACGCCCTCCTGGGCCTTCTTCACCGTGGGCGTGGCCGTGAGCACGACCTGATCGGCGGCGACAGGGGTCATGCAGGAGACGACCAGCATGGTGCCGCGTGGTCCTTCGACCTCGACCAGGCACTGGCGGCACATGCCGACCGAGGTCATCCGGCGGTGGTAGCAGAACCGGGGGACGTAGATCCCGGCGTCCTCGCAGGCGTCGATGACGAGCTGGCCGGGCTGTGCCTCGTGGGGACGGCCGTCGACGGTGATCGACACGGTGGTCTTCGCGGCCGCCTCCGGCGCGACGGCGGCGTCAGACATGAGCGGGCTCAGCTTGCTCGACGCCGGCCATGGGACGCCCGTATTCGATGTAGTGCTCGTACTCGGGGCGGAAGCGGGCGATGGAGGACGCGATGGGGGACACGGCCGACGGTCCGAGCGGGCAGATCGTCGTCTGGCGAGGGGGCCACAGGATTCCGGGGCTGATGTTGTCGGAAACGTCGAGCAGTAGGTCGAGGTCCTCGGGGCGGCCGTTGCCTTCGAGGATGCGAGCCAGGATGCGCTCCAGCCATGTCGTGCCCTCGCGACAGGGCGTGCACTTCCCGCACGATTCCCGGGCGAAGAACCGCACGATCCGCCACGCCGCCTTCACCATGTCGGTGGTGTCGTCCATCACGACGATGGCGCCGGAGCCCAGCATGGAGCCGGCCTTGTCGACTGTCGGCTTGTCGAGCGGCAGGTCGAGGTGCTCCTCGTAGAACCACATGGCGGAGGCGCCGCCGGGGATGAAGGCCTTGACCTTGCCGCCATTGCGGACCCCCTGCCCGTACTCAGGGGCATCGAAGAGCTGGCGGAAGGTGGTGACGCCGTTGGGCACCTCGAACACACCGGGCCGGTTGACATGGCCCGACACCGCGAACATCCGCATGCCCGTGGACGTCGGTTCGCCCAGCTCGCGGAACGCCGCCCCGCCGTTGGTGATGATCCACGGCACATTGGACAGCGTCTCCACGTTGTTCACGATGGTCGGCTGCAGGTAGAGGCCCTTGGCGGCGGGGAAGTAGGGGGGTTTGAGCCGGGGCATGCCGCGCTCGCCCTCGAGGCTCTCGATGAGCGCGGTCTCCTCGCCCACGATGTAGGCGCCGGCCCCCCAGGTGAGGGTGATGTCGACGCTGAAACCCGAATCGAGGATGTCCCGGCCCACGAGTCCGTGGGCGTAGGCGTCGTTGAGGGCCTGGGCCAGGCGCTCCTGCGCCAACGCCATCTCGCCTCGCACGTAGAGGAAGGCCTGGGCGGCCCGCACCGCGAAGCACGTGAGCACGATGCCCTCGATGAGCTGGTGCGGGTCCAGCTCCATCAGCATCCGGTCCTTGTAGGTGCCGGGCTCGCTCTCGTCGCCGTTGACCACCACATAGCGAGGAAAGACGTTGGCGGGCAGGAAGCCCCACTTGATCCCGCACGGGAAACCCGCTCCGCCGCGGCCCTGCAGCTCGGATGCCTTGACCTCCTCGTGCACCTGCTCGGGCGTCATCCCGCTCAGGGCGCTGCGCAGCGCGGCGTACCCGCCGGTGCGGACATAGCCGTCGTAGGTGTAGCCGTCGGCCACGTCGAAGCGGCCGGTGACGATGGCCGGCCCGCTCGGCACCAGCCCGCTCACGTGCAGCGATCGCTCGCTCCGCTCGCTCACCGTGTTCCCCGCTCTCCGCCGCTCGGGCGGTTCGCTGCGCTCACCGGGCATCCACCTTGGCCTGGGCCTCGGCGCCGGTGCCGGCCCAACGGTCCGCCGCCACCTTCTGGCGGATGCGGGCCAGCGTGCCGTGGGGCGGGATCTCGTCGTTGAGCCGGCCCGCCCGGAGGTCCTCCACCAGCCGATCGAACTCGGGCGCAGTCACGTTGTGCCGGTAGCGGTAGTTGACCTGGATCGCGGGCGCCTCGGTGCAGGCCGCGATGCACTCCACGTCCTCCAGGGTGATCAGGCCGTCCGCGGTGGTCCCGCCGGCCTTGACGCCGAGTTGCTCCTCGGCGTGCTCCAGCAGCTCCCAGGCTCCGAGGAGCTGGCAGGAGATGTTGGTGCAGATCGTCACGCAGTACCGACCGACGGGCTCGAACTTGAACATCTCGTAGAACGTGGCGGTGCCGTACACCTCGGCCGGTGTGACGCCTATCAGCTCGGCGACATGGGCCATGGCGTCGGTGGTGACGTGCCCGTCCTGCTCCTGGGCCAGGTGGAGCAGCGGGATCAGCGCGGACTTCGGCCGGGGGAAGCGGGACATGATCTCCCGGGCCACCAGCACGTTGGCCTCGCTCAGCCGCGCCATCTGCAACTTCCGCTCTCGGCCGCTCGGGCCATTCGCTCGCTCATCGATCGACCTCGCCGAGGATCGGGTCGACGGACGAGATAACGGCCACACCGTCGGCGATCAACCCTCCCCGCATCATGTGCGGCAGGGTCTGCAGGTTGACGAAGCTGGGCGGGCGGATGTGCATCCGGTACGGGCGGGCGCTGCCGTCCGAGACGATGTAGCACCCGATCTCGCCTCGTGGCCCTTCGATC
>DASTFY010000172.1:0-16533 GCA_035719525.1 Acidimicrobiales bacterium | reverse complement strand
CGCGCGAGCAACATCGACCGGATCCCGAGCGCAGCCGCGACGCGGGCCGTGTCCCGGGCGAAGACGTCGCTGTTGCGGCGGGCGTCGTAGCCGATGACGATGCCCCGCTCCGCCGCGTCCGGCACCGCCGCCAGCAGGTACGCGACGAGACCGGCGGTCGCTCGGCGCACCGTGACCCGGTTCATCCGCATCGGCCCGGCTCCGAGCTCGCCCCGCATGCCGGCGGTGCCGAACTGGAGCCGGCCGACGAAGCGCTCGGCCAGTGCCGTGGTGTCACCCTCCTCCGCGGCGTCGATCAGCGCCCTCAGCTCGGCCTGCGTCTCATCGTCCGGATCGGCGTTCAACCAGGCTCGGGCCTCGGCCCCGAGCGCGACCATCATCCGGGGAGACAGTCGTTGCGCAGGTAGCCGAGGATGTTCTCGTTGGCCTCGATGAAGGCACTCGTCGTCAACGCCGAGGCGCCCCTCACCACCCCGTCCTCCGCGATCGCGCCGAACGCCTCGCCCACGACGGCGAGGTCGTCCTGCAGGTCCTGCGGCAGGTCCGACGAAAGGCCGTCCAGGGTCTCCTGGGCGGCTGCCGCGGCTTCCTGGCCCTGCAGCGCCGTGGCGGCGAGGCTGCCGTAGGCCCGGAGGATCTCCCCGCACTCGGCCAGCCCTCCCGCGCCCGAAGTCCCACCCGACCCACCGGTGCCGTTCGGCTCGCTTGATTCTGAACCGCCGGTGGCGGAGGGGCTGACCTCGACCGGCGGGTCGTCGCCGCAGGAGGTACCGACGGCACCCACCAGGAGCGCGACGAGGAGGAGCGAAACCGAGGGGACGCGCATGGCGGCGATGGTACCCAGGCCTCGGCCACGTCCAGACGCGCCGCCCGGCCGACCGGGTTCGGAGCCCGTCAGGCGAGGCGGCGCAGGGGGACCAAGGGCCGGGCGCCCACGTGGCTGATGACCTCGGCCGCGGCGACCGAGCCCAGACGGCCGCACTCGGCCAGATCCGCCCCGCTGCTGTAGCCGTACAGGAAGCCGGCGGCGTAGAGATCGCCGGCGCCCGTCGTGTCCACCACGTGCGACACCGGTTCGGCTTTCACGGCGATGACGTCGTCTTGGGTCACCACCAGGGAGCCGTCGGACCCGATCGTCACCATGGCCAGCTCGCAGTCCTGTCGCACCCGCGCGACAGCGTCGTCCAGGGAACCGACCTCGTACAGCGCCCGGAGCTCGTCGTCGTTGGAGAACAGGAGGTCCACCTCGTCGCGGACGAGGGCCAGGAAGTCGTCCCGGTGACGGTCGACGCAGAAGGAATCGGACAACGTCAGCGAGACCTTCCGTCCTGCCGCGTGGGCGACGCTGGCCGCCTTCCGGTACGCCGCCTTGGCCTCGGGCCGGTCGTAGAGGTAGCCCTCCATGTAGACGACCTGGCCGGACGCGGCGACATCGGTGCTGACGTCGTCCGGTCCGAGCAGCGAGGACACGCCGAGGAAGGTGTTCATCGTCCGCTGTGCGTCCGGCGTGACGACGATCAGGCAGCGCCCGGTGGGCACCTCGGCCCGCGCCCGCGGGTTGGGGAAGGCGACACCCTCGGCCCGCAGGTCGTGGTGGAAGACCTCGCCGAGGCCGTCCGCGGCCACCTTGCCGATGTAGGCCGCCCGCCCGCCGAAGGACGCCACACCACACATGGTGTTGGCGGCGGAACCTCCCGACATCTCGATGGGCGCCTCCAGCGCGGCATGGAGGGAAAGGGCGCGGTCAGCCTCGATCAGCGTCATCGAGCCCTTCACGAGCGTCTGCGCCTCGATGAAGTCCTCACTGTGATGGGCGATCACGTCGACCAGGGCATTGCCGATGCCGACGACGTGGTAACGGGCCGCCGTGGCAGCTCCCCGCGAGTCGAGCGGTGGCACGGAGCACGAGGGTAGCGTCACGTCATGCCCACACAAGGTTCGATCGCCCCGCCGTTCACGCTCCCCGATCAGGACGGGGCCGACCTGTCGCTCACCGACCTGCGGGGGCGCTGGGTGGTGCTGTGGTGGTACCCGAAGGCGGCGACGACCGGTTGAACGCGGGAGGGCCAGGGCTTCCGTGATCGAAGCCCAGACTTCGAAGCAGAGGGCGCGGTGATCGTTGGCGCGTCCTTCGACACGCCGAAGGAGAACAAGGCCTTCGCGGAGGCCGAGGGGTTCCCGTTCAAGCTGTTGGCCGACGCGGACCGCTCGGTCGGCCGTTCCTACGACGTGGAAAGGGGGCCCGACGAGCAGTTCGGCGACTTCCCCCGCCGCCGAACGTTCCTGATCGACCCCCAGGGCGTGTTGCGGGGGATCTATGACGTGACCGACGTCGGCACTCATCCCCAGCAGGTCCTCGACGACCTCCGGGAGCTGACCGGCTGCTAGAAGAGCGGGCGTGACGAGCAACCCCCATCGACTGCCGCGCGCCGTCCGTCCCGTGCGCTACGAGGTCGTCCTCGAGCCGGACCTGGAGGAGGCCACCTTCAGCGGCACGGTGGAGATCGCCTTCGTGGCCGACGAGGCGACGGACGAACTGGTGTGCAATGCCGCGGAGCTGGCCATCGACGAGGCCACGTTGGTGGTCGACGGACGGGAGAGCCAGCCCGACTGGAGCGAGGACGAGGAGCACGAGCGTCTCGCCTTCGCACTCGATACGGCGATTCCGGCGGGCGCCCAAGGCCGCCTGTCGATGAGCTTCACCGGCGTCCTCAACGACAAGCTCCGAGGCTGGTACCGGTCGACGTTCAAGGACGACGACGGAGTGGAGCGGGTCATCGCCACCAGCCAGATGCAGGCCACCGACTGCCGGCGGGCGTTCCCGTGCTGGGACGAGCCGGACTTCAAGGCCGTGTTCGCGGTCACGCTCGTGGTGCCGGAGGGGCTGCTGGCCATCTCCAACGGCCCGGAGGTCGGTCGGGAGGTGCGGACTGACGGCAAGCACGTCGTCCGCTTCGCCGACACGATGGTCATGTCGACGTACCTGGTGGCGTTCATCGTCGGGCCGTTGGAGGCGACCGAGCCGGTCGACGTGGGCGGCATCCCGTTGCGGCTGGTCCACGTGCCCGGAAAGGGGCACCTCGCCGGCTTCGGGTTGGATGTCGGGGCGTTCGCCCTGCAGTGGTTCCAGCGCTACTACGGGATCCCCTACCCCTCGGACAAGGTGGACCTCGTGGCGTTGCCCGACTTCGCGGCCGGTGCGATGGAGAACCTCGGTTGCATCACCTTCCGCGAAAGCGTCCTGCTGGTGGACCCGGCCACCGCCACGCAGACCGAGGAACAGCTCGTGGCCGATGTCGTGTCGCACGAGCTGGCCCACATGTGGTTCGGCGACCTGGTCACCATGCGCTGGTGGAACGGGATCTGGCTCAACGAGGCCTTCGCCACGTTCATGGAGGTGGCGGCCTGTGACGCCTTCCGGCCGGCGTGGAGGCGCTGGGACACCTTCGGGTTGGAGCGCACCGCGGCCTTCGAGACCGACGGCCTGGCCAGCACCCGGCCGGTCGAGTTCGAGGTGGTGTCCCCGGCTGATGCCGACGGCATGTTCGACGTGCTGACCTACGAGAAGGGGGGCGCGCTGCTGCGCATGCTGGAGCAGTACCTCGCCGAGGAGCGCTTCCGGGACGGCATCCGCCACTACCTGTCCAAGCACCGCTTCGGGAACACGGAGACGTCCGACCTCTGGGACGCGCTGGAGGCGACCAGCGGCGAGCCGGTGCGCCGGATCATGGACAGCTGGATCTGGCAAGAGGGGTATCCACTCGTGACCGCGGCGCTTTCGGACGACGGCGACGAGGTCATCCTGCGCCAACGCCGCTTCCTCTTCGGCGACGAGCTGCGCGACGACGGGACGCCGCTGCCGGACACCCGCTGGGCCATCCCGGTCCAGATCCGCCAGGTGGTCGCGGCCGCGTCGCCGGATGCGGCCATCTCGGCCACCCAGGAGTCGAAGACCCTCCTCGACGTCGACCAGCGCACTGTTCCCCTCGTGAGCCCGGACGCGGTCGTCGTGGTCAACAGCGGAGGGCACGGCTTCTACCGGGTGGCCTACGACGACTCGCTGCGCTCTCGCCTGGCCGCGGCGGCGCACGCCCAACTGTCCACCGTGGAGCGCTACGCCCTCGTGGACGACACCTGGGCGTCGGTGGTGGCGGGAGCGACCTCCGCCTCGGCCTTCTGCGAGCTGGCCCGGGGGTTCGGGGCCGAGCCCGACGTCGCCGTCTGGCGCACGCTGGTCGCCGGCCTCGGCTGGTGCGACCGGTTGCTCGACGGCGAGCCGCGCGACCGCTTCCGGGCCTTCGTGCGGGAGCTGGCCGGTGCTCGCCACGCGGAGCTGGGGTGGAAGGCGGCCGCCGGCGAGGACGACCTCACCGGCGAGCTGCGCGGCCTGCTCATCCGGACCATGGCGGTCCTCGGAAACGACCGCGCCGTCCAGGCCCGCGCCGCCGAGTTGTTCGAGGAGTTGGCAGATCCCTCGGCCGTCGACCCTCCGGTGGCTGCCGCGGTCGTCAACGTGGTCGCCGCCACCGGGGGCCGGGAACCCTACGACGGCTACGTCGAGCGCTTCCGGGCGGCGACGACCCCGCAGGATCAACTCCGTTACCTGTACGCCCTGGCCGACTTCCCGGACGAAGACCTCATGTCCCGCACCCTGGAGTTCCTGCTCAGCCCTGATGTGCGCACCCAGAACGCCCCGTACGTGCTGGCCCGCTGCATCCTCAACCGGGATCGGGGCGACCAGGCGTGGCGGTTCGTGCGTGAGAACTGGGACCACGCCAACGCCGCTTTCCCCGACCCCTCCATCGTGCGCATGGTGGACCCGGTCAAGACCCTGATCCGGCCGGAACAGCAAATCGACGTGGCGGGGTTCTTCGCCGAGCACGACATCCCTCAGGCGGCCAAGACCCTCCAGCAGGTGTTGGAACGCCAACGGGTCAACGTCGCCTTGCGCTCCCGCGAGGCTGAGCGCCTCGCCGCTTCGTTCGGCGCGTGAGCCGCCGGCGCCCGGCGGGCCCGACCGTCGAGATCTTCGCCCTGGAGCCGACGGCCACCCAACTGATCGTCCGCTCGCGCCAGGACGAGCACACGGTGACGGCCGACGGGCGGGAGGTCACCGTGCGCATGCGCGGCCACGTGGGAGCCGCTGTCCTCGACGGGCTGGCGCCGGCGACGGGCTACGACCTTATCCTCGACGGGCGGGCGGCCGGGCGGCTGCGCACGCTGCCGGAGCCACCAGGGCGCTATCTGGGTCGCTTCGCCACCGTGTCTGACCTGCACCTCGGCGAGACCGGCTTCGGACGGGCCCCTCGGCTCCGCCTGTCCGCCGACCCCGCCACTGCGCACCCCGTCTTGTGCCTGGGGGCCGCGTTGAGCGAGCTCCGCGCCTGGGGGGCTGAGGGGTTGATCGTCAAGGGCGACGTGTCCCACGACAGCCGCGCGCACCAGTACGAGCTGGCGGCCACGCTTCTGGCGAACCTGCCGCACCCGCTCTGGGTGATTCCCGGCAACCATGACGGAGGGAACCACCGCCATGACGACGGGGGCGAAATCCTCGCCCGCCACGGGATCGCGCTGCACCAGACGACGACCCCCCTCGAGGTCGGTGGGCTGGACGTGGTCCTCGCCAACACCGTCCGCCCCGGTCACGAGCACGGGTACGCCCCACCGCTGGACGACGCCCTGTTCGACCTGTTGCGACGGCGTCGCCCGACGATGGTCGTCCTGCACCACCAGCTCATGACCGCCCACATCCCGTACTACCTGCCGCCGGGGGTGCCCGGACCAGCGTCCAGGGCGCTGCTGGCGCGAATGGGCGGGGCCAACCCGGCCACGCTGGTGACGACAGGGCACACCCACCGCCATCGCCGGCGCCGCCACGGGCCCGTCGTCGTGACGGAGGTCGGCTCGGTCAAGGATCACCCCGGCACATGGGCCGGCTACCTGGTCTACGAAGGTGGGATCGTCCAGACCGTCCGGCGGATCATGGACCCGGCCGCCCTCGCCTGGACCGAGCGGACCCGCACCTCGGCGCTCGGCGCATGGGGCCGCTGGTCGCCCGGCCGCTTGCCCGACCGCTCCTTCACGCATGTCTGGCCCGCTTGAGCGGGTGGGCTACTGGTTTGGCAGGACGGCGCCGCCCAGGTCGGGGAAGACCCTTCCGACCTTGGAGAGCAGGTAGTCGCCGTAGGTGCCCTCCCAGCGGTGGACGCTGGTCCGGTCCCAACGGGAGTCGGCGTCATCGAGCGGGGCGTCGTCGGCGAAGGGCACGGGCCGGACGGCGGTGCCCCAGCCGGGGTCGAAGAACAACGGGAACGACAGCCGATCCTGCCCGCTGACATTGCGCACCCGGTGGGGCGTCGAGCGATAGCGCCCGCCGGTCATCCGATCCAGCATGTCGCCGATGTTGCAGACAAGGACGCCGCGCTGCGTCGGCACGTCGATCCAGCCGTCCGTCCCCCGCACCTGGAGGCCACCCCGGTCGTCCTGGAGGAGAACGGTCAGCAGGCCGTAGTCGGTGTGCTCGCCCACGCCCCATCCCTCACCGGTGGCCGGCGGGTAGTGGAAGATCCGGAAGAGCACGGTCGGATCTCGGGTCAGATCCCGCTCGAACCACCCCTCCTCCAGGTCGAGAGCCAGCGCGATCCCGCGCAGCAGCAGGTGGCCGAGCGCGGTCATCGCCTCCATCCAGCCCAGGACCGTCGCCCGCAAGCCGGGAACCGACGCCGGGAACAGGTTCGCGCCGTGCAAGGGGAGCCCGGCCCGCACCCGCGGATCGTCGGGACCGAGCTCCTCGCCGAAGTACACGCCTTCCTTCTGGTCCGGCTGGCCCGAGGTCAGTTCGCCACCGACGGGAAACCATCCCCGCCAGGCCCGGCCACCGCGCGCCATCTCGATCTCCGCCTTGACGTCATCGGGTTGTGCGAAGAAGGTGCGGGCCTCCCGGTCGAGGTCGTCGGCCAGCGCGACGTCGATGCCGTGACCGCGGACGCAGAAGAAACCCGTGGCGCGACAGGCGCGGTCGAGCTCGCGTACGACGGCGTCGCGAGGACCGGCCTGCCGGAGCGCGCCGACGTCGATCATCGGGACCTC
The DNA here is from genome assembly GCA_035719525.1 of Acidimicrobiales bacterium. Taxonomy (GTDB): domain Bacteria; phylum Actinomycetota; class Acidimicrobiia; order Acidimicrobiales; family Ilumatobacteraceae; genus DASTFY01. Next base: position 9,444 of record DASTFY010000172.1, on the reverse strand, counting down.
GGACCTGCGCGCCGTGTCCACCATCAGTCAGCGGGTGGAGGTAACGGGGGCTCGGGAGGAGGAAGAGGCAGAGTCGATCCGCGCCGCCACATGACCGCGTTGAGCACGGGAGCGGCGGCGAGGATCCGCCCGGTTATGTAGGCCCAGAGCAGGAGCGCCAGAGAGCCTCCGATGGCCCCGTAGGTCTCTGACTTCCGCTCGAACGAGTGGATGATCCACACCACCGTGAACACGTGGAGCAATTCGATGCCGGCGCCGACCAGCAGCGCCCCAGGCAGGAGAGCGCGCCAGTCGGCCTCGGGAGGGTGGGGGAACACCCTGAGCGATGCGAACAGCCATATGGCCGCCGGAATGAGGATGAAACCGGCCGTTCCTAGCACCCATCCCGGGAAGGACACCTCTTGCAGGGCGTTGGTGAGCTGGGCGATCACGATCGTCATCAGCAGCGCCAGGATCAGACCGCCGACCAGGCGAGGCTGGTGCTGGAGGCGAGTGCGAGGCAGGCGCCACACGATGATGTGGACCGCGTTCAGGGACTTCAGCATGCCGCGGGCGCCGCTGATCAGTGCGAACCCGCTGATGACGAGGAGGGTCACGCGACTCCAGAACGACTGGTCGCCGACGTTGGTGATGGTCGTGGCCAGGAGACCGACGATGCCGGCCTCCTCGGTCGCCTCCGAGACCGGCTTGTCCACGACCTCGGCGTAGAGACCGAAGGCGACCACGAAGAAGAACACGAACGGCACGATGAACAGGAAGATGCGGAACGCGACTGCTCCGGCCAGGATCCCTCCGGCGACCTGGGTGTCGTGCTCGTAGGAGCCGAACGCGATGTCGACCACGGCCGAGTGGGGACGGCTGGCCTCGGCCCGGGCTCGCAGGTCCTCCGCCTTGGACTTGGCCTTCGCGACAGCTTCGGAGCCTCGCGTGGCCAGCGTCCGCTTGGACTCGGCATCGCCATCGATCGAGGAGGTCGACGACTCCGGCTCGTCGGTCCCGACGCGGTCGTCCATGCCGAGAGTCTGTCAGCCGGACCCGGAGCCCTCGCCGCCGACCGCGGCGGCGGCCAGATCGGCCATGCTGTCGAAGCGCCAGTCCGGGGTGACCGGGGTGGCAGGAGCAGGCGTCGCTCCGAGGCCCTCCTGCCCGTGGCGGCGGTCGATCCACACCGTCGAGAGCCCGGCGGCCCGGGCCGGTTCGTGGTCGTGGTAGAGGCTCTGGGCCACGTGCAGCAACCGATCGGGGCCGATGCCGAGGTCACCCAGGCGCTCCAGCAGCGCCGGAAAGCTGCGCGGGCTCGGCTTGTAGGCGCCGACGTCCTCGGCCGTCACCACCAGGTCCCATGCGACCCCCAGCCGCGCCGCGCTGCCGGCGAAGGAGGCCCGGTCGACGTTGGACAACACGATCAACCGGTACCGGGTCTTCAGGCGGCCGAGTGCAGCCGCGGAGTCAGGGAAGGCCGGCCACCGCCCTACCGAGGCACCGAACGCGGTCGCGTCCTCGTCGTCCACCTCCGCGCCGAGGGACTGGCCGATCTGCCGCAGCGTCTCGGCCAGCACATCGGGGTACCGCTGCGCCGGCGCCGCCTGTTGGACCAGGGTCTCGTGGGCGGCGAACGTGGCGAGCAACTCGTCGGGCCGGCCGGCCACACTACGGCGCTGTGCCCAAGACGCCAGCTCGGCGGTGATGCCCGTCTCCCAGTCGATCAACGTGCCGTAGCAGTCGAAGCTCAAGGCGTCGAAGTCACCCAGGGTGCGCTCCGGGGCCGCAGGCATGGCCGGCCACCGTATCGGGGGTCGCTCGATTCGTGACAGGACGTCGTCGTCACGGCCGGTACGTTGCTGTGGTGACCACCGGTGCCTCTGACGGCGAGTCGTTCGGTTTCCGGACCCGCTCGGTCCACGCCGGCGGCCGCCCGGACCCGACGACTGGTGCCCGGGCCGTCCCCATCTACCAGACCACGAGCTTCGTCTTCGAGGACGCGCTGGATGCCTCCACGCTCTTCGCGCTGCAGAAGTTCGGCAACATCTACAGCCGGATCGGCAACCCGACCGTCGCCGCGTTCGAGGAACGCATGGCCAGCCTGGAGGGCGGGCTGGGGGCGGTCGCCACCTCGAGCGGCCAGTCGGCCGAGCTGTTGGTCTTCATCGCGTTGGCCGGCGCCGGCGAGCACGTGGTGGCCTCCTCCCGCCTCTACGGCGGTACTCGCACGTTGCTCGACGTGACGCTGCGCCGCCTGGGCGTCGAGACCACCTTCGTCGACGGCGACGACCCGGAAGACTTCGCAGCCGCCATCACGGCGCGCACGAGGGCCGTCTACACGGAGGTCATCGGCAACCCATCGGGAGCGATCGCCGATCTGGCCGGACTGGCCGCCGTCGCCCACGACCACGGCGCCCCGCTCGTGGTCGACTCCACGCTGGCTACACCGTTCCTGTGCCGGCCGATGGAGCATGGGGCCGACATCGTCGTGCACTCCGCCACCAAGTTCCTCGGCGGTCACGGCACCTCGATCGGGGGCGTGGTCGTCGAGTCCGGCCGGTTCGACTGGGCGAACGGCCGCTTCCCGTTGATGACCGATCCGGTGGCCTCCTACGGAGGGCTTTCGTGGTGGGGCAACTTCGCCGAGTACGGCTTCCTGACCCGGCTGAGGGCGGAACAGCTACGCGACGTCGGCGCCACCATGAGCCCGTTCAATGCCTTCCTGTTCCTGCTCGGGCTGGAGACGCTTCCGTTGCGCATGGCCGCCCACGTCGAGAACGCGGCCGCCGTCGCCACGTTCCTGGAACAGCACCCCGCGGTCAGCTGGGTGGCGTACGCCGGCCTGCCGTCATCGCCATGGCACGGCCGGGCTCAGTGCTACCTGCCGCGGGGCCCAGGAGCGGTGTTCTCCTTCGGGGTCGCCGGGGGCCGGGCCGCGGGCGAGCGCTTCATCGGCGGCGTACAGCTGGCCAGCCACCTGGCCAACGTCGGCGACGCCAAGACGCTGGTCATCCATCCGGCCAGCACGACGCACGCCCAGCTCGACGACGCCGCCCTCGCCGGGGCCGGCGTCTCACCGGAGCTCATACGCATCTCCGTGGGGATCGAGGACCGCGACGACATCTGTCGCGACCTTGACCGGGCTCTCGCCGTGGCCACCGGGCCATGACGATGTGGGTCAACCCGGGGGCCCAGGAGCGTCAGCGCATCCTGGAGCGCACCCGCTCGGTCGCCATGGTGGGGGCGTCGCCCAACCCGGCCCGAGCCAGCTACTTCGTGCTGACCTACCTCCTGGCCGACAGCGACTTCCAGCTGTTCCTCGTGAACCCGACGGCCACGGAGATCCTCGGGTTGAAGGTGTATCCGAGCCTGGCCGATCTGCCCGAGAAGCCCGACCTGATCGACGTGTTCCGGCGGGTCGACGATCTGCCGGGCGTGGCCGAGGACGCCATCGCCGTCGGCGCGGACACGCTGTGGTTCCAGCTCGGTCTCCGCCACGACGAGGCGGCCGAGCGGGCGCACGACGCTGGGCTCACGGTGGTGGCGGACCGGTGCCTGAAGATCGAGCACGCCCGCTTCCACGGCGGGCTGCACCTGGCCGGCTTCGACACCGGCGTGATCAGCTCCCGTCGTCGGTGACGGGGCCGCCACAGAGCGCATCGACCAACCCTCGGGCCAGGTAGCGCGGGAGCCGAGCGCCTGTTGCGGCGGACGGCCCTCCTCAGTCGGTTCTCGCGGGCTCCTGACCCCGAAAATGGGGGCGGGATCCCGCGAGTAGCTGCGGGAGCTCCGGCAGCTGGCAGGCTCCTGGCGATGGACGGGGGGCCGGATCTCGAGCGCCTGCCGATCATCGGTGCCGCCAACGTGGCCCGCTTGCTCCCCTACGGCGATCTGGTCGACGCCCTGGAGGCCGGGCACCGCCAGCCGGCGGCCAGCGTCCGCCGCATCGTGTTCGGTCCCGAGGGTGGGGATGCGTCGTTTCTCGCCCTTCCCGCCTGGGGTCCGGCCGGGCCCTTCGGGGTCAAGCTGGTCACCGTCTTCCCCGCCAACACCGCCGGCCCGAGCGTGCAGGCGCTGTACGTCCTGTTCGACGGGGAGAACGGCTCGCCCGTAGCGCTCATCGACGGGACCGAGCTGACCTACCGGAAGACGGCCTGCGACTCGGCGCTCGGTTCCCGCCTCCTCTCGCGCGTCGACGCCCGGACGCTGCTCATGGTCGGCGCCGGGGGGCTGGCTCCTCACCTGGTCGCCGCCCACCGGGCCGTGCGGCCCTCCATCGAGCGGGTGCTGCTCTGGAACCGCACGACAGCGCGGGCCGAGGCCATCGCCGGCTCGCTCGGGGCGGAGGTGGTAGGCGAGCTGGGCGCGGCGGTCGCCCAGGCCGATGTCGTGTGCACCGCCACCCTGACCACGACGCCGCTGATCGAGGGCCGTTGGCTACGGCCGGGCACCCACCTCGACCTGGTCGGCGCCTACCTCCCCGATCGTCGGGAGGTGGACGACGAGGTCGTGGCTCGCGCCGAGCTCTACGTCGACACCCGGGAGGTGACCATGGCCGAGTGTGGCGACCTGGCGATTCCGCTGGCCGCGGGCGTCATCGCCGCCGACGACGTCCGGGCCGACCTCTTCCAGCTCTGCCGGGGCGAGGTCACGGGGCGCAGCGACCCCGCCGCCATCACCCTCTTCGAGAACGGGGGCGGTGGCCATCTCGATCTCATGGCCGCCCAGCTCCTCTGGCGGCGGTACCAGGAGGCGGGGTGAGCGTCGACGCCTTCCCGCACGTGTTCGCGCCGCTGACGCTGCGGCACCGCGCCCTGCGGGCCCGCATCAACTTCGGCGCCCACACGACGAACATGGGCGAGGCCGGGCTGCCCAGCGAGCGGCACATCGCGTACTACCGCGAGCGGGCCCTCGGAGGCGCGGGGATGATCGTGGTGGAGCCGATGCCGGTCCACCCCACCGGCGTGCTCACCCGAGGGAACTTCCGCGTCGACGACGACACCGTGGTGCCGCACTTCCGCCGGCTGACCGACACCTGCCGCGACGCGGGCGACGTCGTGATGATCCACCAGCTCTACCACGTCGGCCAGCACGGCGACGCCGACAACTCCTTCGCGCCGAACTGGTCGCCTTCGGGTCTGCCCTCGTACCACGACGCCGATGGCAGCCATGCCGTGACCGAGGCCGAGATCGAGCAGCTATTGGATGGGTTCGTGCGGGCGGCGTCGCGGGCGCGGGCGAGCGGCTTCGACGGCGTGGAGCTGTTCGCCGCCTACCACGCCCTGATCGACCAGTTCTGGACGCCGTGGTCGAACCGGCGCACGGACCGCTGGGGCGGCTCGCTGGAGAACCGGGTGCGGTTCTCCCGCACGGTGCTGGAGCGCATCCGGACCGCGTGCGGAGACGACTTCATCATCGGGCTGGCCGTCAACGCCGACCCGGCTTCGCCGGCCAGCCTGAGATTGGAGGAGCTGCAGGAGATCGTGGCCTGGCACGACAGCCGGGCCCTGATGGACTACGTGACCTGCGGGACGGGGAGCTACTTCGACTTCTTCAGCCTGATGCCGACCTCGCTGTACCCGGCCCGCCTGGGCGAGCCCTACGCCGCCGCCCTGAAGGCCGTCACGGCGCACGCCCGGGTCCAAGCGGAGAGCCACATCCGGACCCCCGAGGCGGCCGAGGAGTTGCTCGCGCTCGGTCACGCCGACATGGTCTCGATCGTCCGGGGCCAAATCGCCGATCCCCACCTGGTGGCCAAGGCCCGCGATGGTCGAGCAGGCGACGTGCGGCCGTGCATCTCGTGCAACCAGCTTTGCTGGGGGCGGCGCTCGCGCGACTACTGGATCTCCTGCCTGATCAACCCTTCGGCCGGTCGGGAGTGGGAGTGGGGCGGCGACCGGTTCGAGGCCGCCTCGGCGCCGAGGCAGGTCCTGGTGGTCGGCGGCGGCCCGGCCGGATTGGAAGCGGCGCGGGTGGCGGCCGAGCGCGGTCACCACGTCACCCTGGCCGAGGCCGACGACGAGTTGGGCGGTCAGTGGCGGCTGGCCGGCCGCCAACCGAGTCGCACCCAGGTGCTGGACCACCTCGCCTGGTACGGACGCCAGCTCGACCGGCTCGGGGTCGAGGTCTGCCTCGGTCAGTCGGTCGACGGTGAGGCCGTGCGGGCTTCGGGAGCGGGCGAAGTGGTGGTGGCCACGGGTGCTGAGCCGGCCCGACGCGGGTTCCAGCGCGCGCTCCCCATCGTCGACCGCCTGCCGGGGGTGGACGGTTCCACCGCCGCCAGCATCCACGACGTCCTGGCGGGCTCGGTCGCGCCGCAGGGACGCGTCCTGCTGCTGGACGACCTCGGCGACTGGCGGGGCATCGGAACGGCGATGTTCCTGCAGGAGGCCGGATGCCACGTGACGCTGGTGACCTCGGCGCCGGCGGCGGCCACCGGGCTGTTCCACAGCGCGGCCGACGGTCCGACCCGCGCTCGCTTCGCCCGGGCCGGTGGCGAGACGATTCCGCACACCGTCGTGCTGTCGTGGGACCCCGCCGGCACGGTGCTGCGCTCGACGCTGACCGGCGTCGAGCAACGGTTGTCGTTCGATTGGCTGGTCGTCGCGGAGACACCGCTGCCTCGGACGGGCCTCATCGACGAGCTCGACCGGCTCGGGGTCGGATACCACCGGATAGGCGACTGCGTGGCCGCCCGGCGGGCCAGCCTGGCCATCTACGAAGGCCGCCGCCTCGCCACGACGCTGTGAGCCGGTCTCACGCGGCGAGTGAGCGGTGCCAGTCGACGGCCGCACCGAGCTGGTTGAACGTGAAGAGGTGGATGCCGGTGACCCCGAGCGACTCCAGGTCGGGCCGGAGAGGATCGAGCACCTGGTCCGGGTCGAACCCGTCACCGCGGAGGAGCCCGCCCAGGCCGCTGCGGTTCTTCTTGAGGTAGCGCAGCGACTGACCGACGCCGACCCGCATGCCGAGGGCCAGCAGCTTGGCCCGCTCGACCGGGCCGGGCAGCCCGAGACGGACCGGCAGCGTGAGGCCGGCGGCCCGCTCGGCCCGCAGCCAGCCGCGGATCGCCGCCGGATCGAAGCACAGTTGGGTGGAGACCCACCCGGCCAGCCCGGCGTCCCGGAGCACGGCCTCCTTGTCGTGCAACGCGGCCGCGACCGCGGCGCGGTCGATGAAGGCGTGGCCGTCCGGATAAGCCGGCACGCCGACCGCGGCGAGGCCGTGGCGCAGCTCCAGCAAGTCACGCAGCAGGCTCAGGCCATCGGCGTAGTCGCCTATCGGCGGGTCGGCGTCGCCGGCGACGACAAACCAGTCACTCAGCCCGGCGGCGACCGACTCGTCCACCAGATCGGCCAGGTGGGTGCGGTCCTGGACCATCCGAGCGGAGACGTGGGGTGTGGCCGACAGCCCCCGTTCCTGCAGTCGGGTGGCCCAGGACATGGTGACGTCGACTCCCTTCACCGGTGAGCACGTGACGGACACCTTGGAGCCCGCAGGAAGCAGCGAGAGCTGCGCTTCGAGGTTCTTGAGCGGCACCACCTCGAAGCTGACCTGATCGACGAGGTCCGTCACGGCGCCGGCTCCTCGTGGCGGGCGGCGCGGCCGCCGCGTCGGCGCGCTCCCGCGGCGCGATCACCGTCGACACCGGGGTCACGGTTGACCCGGATCCACGCCGCGCAGTGCTCGTCGTTACCGGCCAACACGTCGGCGGCCATGATCATCTGCTTCACCTCGGGGTGCAGCGGGTTCATGATCGCCGACGTCATGCCCGCTCCGATGGCCATGGCCAGGAACGTGCCGGTGATGTGGTTACGGCTGGGCAGGCCGAAGCTGACGTTGGACGCGCCGCAGGTGGTGTTGACGGACAGCTCGTCGCGCAGGCGGCGCACCAGGCGGAACACCTGCTGCCCCGCGGTGCCCATGGCGCCGATCGGCATGACCAGCGGATCGACGACGATGTCGTAGTGGGGGATGCCGTGGTCGGCGGCGCGATGAACGATCCGCTTGGCCACCTCGAAGCGCACGTCGGGGTCCTCGCTGATCCCGGTCTCGTCGTTGGAGATGGCGACGACGGCGGCACCGTGCCGGGCCACGAGCGGCAGCACCCGCTCCATGACCTCGTCCTCGCCCGTCACCGAGTTGACCAACGGCTTGCCTTGGTAGACGGCCAGACCGGCTTCGAGGGCCTCGATGATGGACGAGTCGATGGACAGCGGGACGTCGACGACGGACTGCACCAACTTGATGGCGCGAGCGAGGAGCGCGGGTTCGTCGGCCAGGGGTATGCCGGCGTTGACGTCGAGCATGTGGGCGCCCGCCTCGACCTGGGCCAGCGCATCCGCCTCGACCCGGCTGAAGTCGCCACCCTTCATCTCCTCGGCCAGGAGCTTGCGCCCGGTCGGGTTGATGCGCTCCCCGATCATCACGAAAGGCCGGTCGAACCCGATGGTGACCTCGCGCGTGGGCGACGAGACGACGGTGTGCGTCATGCCACCTCCAGGATGCGCTCCAGCTCGGAGCGGAAGGGACCGAGGCCGGTCGAGCGGCGCTCGTGGGCAAGACCGAGGCGGTCCGCGGCGGCGCGGGCGGCGGCGTCGAGCTCGACCGAGTCCGTCTGGGCCAGGTGCACGAGCCGGTGATAGTGGCCGAAGTACAGGTCGCGCAGCTCGGGATGACGGTCCAGCCCCAGGCCGCCGATGACCAGCGCGTCGAAGGTCCGGGCCAGGTAGTCGGTGAGGTAGAAGGTGCCCGGCTCGGCGTCCTGCAGCGCATGGAAGACCGCGCTGCCGGCAAGGAACTCGTAGCAGTGGGCGCCGGCCAGGCGGGCAACGCCCCGCTCGGCCAGCGCGGCGTCCAATCGGCCGCCCGTACCGCAATCGCCGTAGGCCACCGCGACGTGGTCGTACCCGCGGGCCGCGGCGCCGTCGAGGACCGCGCAGACGGCGCCGGTGATCTGCTCCGGGCGGTTGTGGAGGTTGGCGGGCAGGTACTCGACGTCGACGTCGAGGTCCGCGAGCTGCCCGAGCACTGCGCGCACCTCACGGACCAGCGCCCCGCACGCCACGAGGAGGACCCGCCGCGTCGCCATCGCCGCTCAGGCGGCCCGGCGGGCCGCGACCAGCGTCTTGGCCGTCTCGGCCGCCACCGCGGCATCACGGCAGTAGGCGTCGGCGCCGATGGCCGAGCCGAATTCCTCGTTCAGCGGGGCGCCCCCGACGAGCACGATGTACTCCTCGCGCAGGCCCTTGTCCTTCAGGGTCTCGATGACCACCTTCATGTAGGGCATCGTCGTCGTCAGCAGCGCGGACATGCCCAGGATGTCCGGCTTGTGCTCGTCCAGCGCGGCCACGAACGCATCGGCGTCGGTGTTGATCCCGAGGTCGATCACCTCGAAGCCGGCGCCCTCCAGCATCATCGCCACCAGGTTCTTGCCGATGTCGTGGATGTCACCCTTCACGG